>JAUSBW010000241.1 GCA_030651815.1 Methanoregula sp. | reverse complement strand
ATAATCAAGTGACATTGGAAGAGACCCCAAAAGACAAGATTGTAAGAAAAGAAAACGCGCAACTGAAAAAGAAGGAAATATGAATGCCAACAACATACTGGAAGCCCCATCCTTTAGGGTGGGGAGACCTCAATTCACTTAAAAACCCGAAAGGGGGCCGGTTACATACCGGTTTTGTGCCTCATTCCCACACTTCAGAGAGCAAGGTGACTATTAATAGGGTCGGACATCCATTACATATCAGGTGGCTCTGAACGGTATTCCTTAAAAGTATGGCGTGAGAACGCACATGCGTATACGGGAAGCGGGACTTTTTTTTCTTCCGCACATGAGCTAAAAAATTAAGAAAGGTGAGGGTATATGGCGGTAAACCCGAAGATCAGGACGCCGATTGTCTGCGTTATGGGGCACGTGGATCACGGCAAAACATCGCTTCTTGACCGGATTCGTGGTTCTTCGGTCGTAAGCTCAGAGGTTGGCCAAATCACCCAGCACATCGGTGCAACGATCGTTCCCATTGAAGCAATCCGCTCCATGAGTGGCACAATAGGAAAAATTCCCATCAACATCCCCGGGCTGCTCTTCATCGATACACCGGGACATCACGCATTCACCACGCTCCGCGCCCGTGGCGGTGCACTCGCTGACATGGCGATTCTGGTTATTGATATCAACCAGGGATTCCAGCCGCAGACGATCGAAGCGCTCCAGATCCTGCGCACCTGCAAGACCCCGTTTGTGATCGCTGCGACCAAGATAGATCGCATCCACGGCTGGAGAGTCTTTGAAAACGAGTCGTTCCTGTCATCCTTTGCTAAGCAGAACGACCGGGTCCAAGGGGTTGTGGAGAACAAAACCTACGAGGTGGTCGGAAAGCTCTCCGAACTTGGTTTTTCCGCTGACCGGTTCGATCGCGTATCAGATTTCCAGCGCAACCTTGCAATCGTGCCCGTCAGCGCCCACACAGGAGAGGGGGTCTGCGACCTGCTGATGGTCATGATAGGGCTTGCCCAGCGTTACATGGGAGATGCGCTCACCCTCTCAGTCGAAGGTCCGGGTGCCGGAACTGTGCTCGAAGTAAAAGAGGAGCGGGGGCTCGGGACCACGCTGGATGTGATCCTGTACGATGGGACGCTCTCAATCGGGGATGAGATCGCTGTCGCTACACAAGGCGATGTGATCTTTACCAGGGTGAGGTCCCTCTTAAAACCCCGACCGATGAAAGAGATCCTTTTTGAGGACCGGTTCGAGCGCGAGAAGACCGTAGTGGCAGCAGCAGGAGTAAAAGTCACAGCACCCGATCTGGAAGGGGTGATTGCGGGCTCTCCGTTCTTTGTAGTCCGGGGCAACCGCGATGAGATCCGGGCAAAGATCAAAAAGGAGATGACTGAGATCCACGTCAACCTTGTTCAAGAGGGGATCGTCATCAAAGCTGACACCATCGGGGCACTTGAAGCACTCTGCAAGGAGCTCGAAGGCAAAGAGATTGGTGTGATGCGGGCGGAAGTCGGGCCTGTGAGCCGGCACGATCTGATAGATACCGAGACGATAAAAAACCCGGTATTCCGCGTCCTGCTCTCGTTCAACACGCCCTTGCTTCCTGATGTCGTGGAGATGATCAAAAACCCGCTGTATACACAGGTAAAAGTCTTTGAGGGTCGGGTGATCTACCAGATCATCGACCAGTACGTGGCATGGCGGGACGAGCAGAAGCGCCTCTTGGACAAGCAGCGGTTCGAACACGTGGTTATGCCGGCAAAGATCCGTCTCATGCCCGACTGCGTGTTCCGGCAGAGCAACCCGGCAGTTGTCGGAGTACGGGTTCTTGGGGGGAAGCTGCGCAGTGACGTGAACCTGATCAAGCTGGACGGCAAGAAAGTAGGCCATCTCAAGAGCATGCAGCTCCGGCAGGAAAACATCCGGGAAGCTGATGCCGGACTTGAAGTTGCGATCTCGATTGAGGGTGCAACCATCGGGAGACAGCTAAACGTGGGAGATGACCTCTTTGTGGATGTTCCCGAGCGTCATGTGAAAGTGCTGGAAAAGGAGATGCTCAAGTCATTGAACACGAGCACGCAGGAGATCCTGGAAGAGTACACGTCGATGCGAAGGAAAACCGAACCCTTCTGGGGCAAGTAAAAATGTATTGCCCGGAATGACACGAGGGTTTAATAGCGTATTAGTATAATAAAATGAGTACTTCTCATGTGTAGGCGATCCAGCCGGCAGTTCGAGACGTGAAAAAAACCCGGAAATCTGGTTTTTTTCCAGAAAAAGACCAATAAGGAGAGATTTGAATGGTGGACTTAAAAGTCGTAGTATCAGACCCCAAGACCGGTCGCGCCTACAATGTCGATGCCAGCGGTGGCGCGGCAGGGTCGATCGTTGGCAAGCGTATTGGCGATGAATTCGATGCAGCCCCAATTGGGCTTGCAGGATACAAGATCAAGATCACCGGTGCATCGGACAGGACCGGCATTCCTGCAAAGAAGGGCATTCCCGGCGCAGGGCGCAGGAACCTGCTCCTTGCAGGCGGGATTGGTTTTCATCCCACCATGGACGGTGAACGCCGGAGAAAGACAGTCCGGTCCAGTGAGATCACCCAGGATTTCGTGCAGATAAATGCAAGTGTGACTGCCTATGGAGAGAAAACTCTCGATGAGCTCTTCCCAAAAGTTGAAGGGGAGAAGGCTGAAAAAGAAGCAGCAAAAGCCCGCGGCAAAAGATAAGATACCAATTCTTTTTTAAGATTTGATCAAACGTTAAAAAGGGATTATACCTGAGAGTTGACATTCACTTCGCCATATGCAGAAGAGTTTTTGGCAAACCTGAGCGCCTTTCCATCCTTGTAGATCTCAACGACAATCTCGTGACGGGTGGAACCATCTTCCTTGTGGAACGTTGCTGATACAGAACCTGTAGTAGCATTGAGCGGGAACAAGCGCTCACCGGAATTCCTCACCGTCACCATCTCTCCATTTATTCCATAGGTTCCGGCAAAGCTCCCGATGTAGTTCACCCTGACAAAAGCCCCGTTGCCCGGAACGGTGACAGTTGGTGCTTCTCTGATCGATTCTGGTTTTATCCCCGCTGAAGCAGCAGTTGACTGGGCAGAAGAGCTCAAAGGCGCCTGTGTTGCCTGCGAGGTGGTGCTTTGTCCTGCCGTACGCTGCCCGCCAGTGTTCCCGCCACCCATGAAAAATACAAGGGCCATGATCACAACTGCAACAATCCCCACAATAACTGCTATAGTAACCCACGGCTTGTCCCACGGATCGTTTCTTCGCTTCATAAGTCAACTCCGGACATCATTGACGATAGATTTTGAATAAAGGGGCGAAATACTTTGTGCCCTGCCTATTTGGGATTTGATACAAGCCAATTTTTTTTAAACGTGTTTGTTCAGCCTTTTTTTACACTCTGCATAAGTGCATCGGATAGATCCTCAAAGGAAACTCCGTGTTTTTTTGCGAGAAGAACAAGGGCTGCAGGAGGTAAAAGGTGATTGTCAAACCCGTCCCTGATCATACGGTTCATCTCCGCAACGATATCGGTCTCCTGCATAGATGTGGCTTTTGCTATCCGTCCGATCAGTACCTGCGCAGGATCATTGCGCTCAAAGATGGCAGAGGTTGGCTTGAACCCGATAGGTATCGTAATCGCAGCAAGATCAAAACGTGGTGTAAACATGCCATTTTCGAGGCTCAAAAGACCCTCCTCTTCCGCACGCCGCAGGAACTGGTTTGCCTGATCGGTGCTCATCCATTTCCGGTCGAGCGCGTAATAATAGACCAGCTCGTTTTTTCGCATACTGGTCTTGCGGGTATGCTTGAACGGTGCAGCGACCGTAATCCGGAGTGTCACTTAGCAGTACCTAAGAGAATATTTTTCATATCGAGCGCATCTAACCCTTCACCGCTGCCATCCTTTGCAATATCGATGTCCGTGCGGGACACCTGATCGGTCAGGCGAAGGTAGAAGACATCATTTGCTATGGGGATTTTCCCCCCTCCGCGCAGGGCAAGGGCGAGTACAGAGCATTTTAAATCGACCGCTTCTGTGATCACACCGGGGCGCAGGACATCCGGAGTGATTTCCCCAAATGTTGCCCGGTCAAGAGCAATTTCAATACGGGTTTTTACCCGGACCAGCTCTTTTCCGGTCGTCTTGGTTGACTCATGGTTATCCAGATCGGCAATATACCTGAGCGTCTCGTTAAAAGGCATCCCCATCGCAAATGAGAGATCCACCCGCTGGGGGAAACGATAACAGATCCTTCGCATAGCTAGAGTATGCAAGTCTGAAAGAAAAAAGATTGCTGGTCTGATATTGGTTATTCGAGCAACACTGCGTTGATAACGCCATCCTGGCCCGGGCGGCTCATAATGCGGGCATTTCCGATCTCGGTTTTGATAACTGCGCCCTTGGTGAGCAGGTTCCGCCGGACATAGTTCGGGTTTGCACCGTTTTTCTCGACCTTTTCGATCTTCACTTTTTTGGTTTCGCCGTTTGTGAGGTTGGTCACATTTGCAAAGGCTGCCCGGAGCGCCCGGACCTTGTCGTTTCCACCATAAGTGCGGATGATCTTCCTGCGGTCTTCACCGATATGGGTGTCTGCCGGTGCAAGACCGATTTCTGCTCTCCGCTTCATCTGTGCCGGGCGGCGCCTGCCACCGGTTACCTTACGTACTGATTCTCCCTGCCACTGCATGGTGTCACTCTCTATAAAATCTTCCCGGAATATGCTTCCTGAAGATGGTGCTCTATATATTCCCTTCAGAATTATTTATAGTATTTCCCGATTGCACGTTTGTCTGCTGCCAGACATTCTGAGGAAGGCAACAGTCATTTTCCCGGTAATTCCTGCTGTCAGAATTAGTGACAACACGCGTAATTTACGTAAGAATGCTGTCGAGTAAGGCTGATACGCCATCGCCGGTTTTCAGGTTAGTCCGGAACACGGGCATCGAAGGATTGTACCGCTTGATATCCGATTGCATCCTGTCCAGGTTTGCCCCCACTAACTGTGCAAGATCGACTTTGTTGATCACGCCAATCGTGCAGTCCCGGAACATCATCGGGTGCTTGTTCACCACATCGTCTCCTTCTGTGGAACTCACCACAACGATCCGCTTCTCGGCGCCAAGCCGGAAATCAGTGGGGCAGACCATGTTACCCACATTCTCGATGAAGAGCACATCGATATCATCGAGAGGGAGGTGGCTGATTGCGTGTTCAACCAGATGGGCATCGAGATGACATTCCTTGCCTGTATTCGCATTGAATGCCGGAATTCCCAGTGCAACAATCCGCTTAAAGTCGTCATCCCCGTATACGTCACCGGCAATTGCACCTGCCCTCAAACCTTTTTTATTGAGCAGCGGGACAAGGCGTTCGATGAGCGCGGTCTTACCCGAACCGATAGCCCCGAGTAGATCAAACGCCCGAACCCCGTGTGCCTTTAAGTGCTGTGCGTTCTGACTTGCCAGAGTGTTGTTGACGTCGTATACATCCTTCTCAATCCTGACGTCGATATGATGCATGTAAACATAAGTGGGAGCGTACACTGTTTATACCTTGACCCACAAACCCTCCTGCAATGGTGGAAGGGGAGTGTATACTATATCCCTGCTACTTCAATGCAGGGTATTCACGCAGTGAGGGCAGGAGGGTTTCTGGCAGTCTGGCAGCCAAGGGACCGGTTCTTGCGGATATTGAACGCTCATTACGGAAAATTGGGGTCGCCTACAGGGTGGAAGAGCACCACCACCCCGCACACTGGGAACGGCATGAAGGCCGTATTGTTGCCGAATGGACCGGAAAAAAAGAAGTACTCATAAAAAAAGTGGCCCAGAAGATGGATAAGGGACGGTAAAGAGCATGTACGACCTGCACACCCACACAATCCTCTCTGATGGGGAGATGCTCCCCACTGAATTAATCCGGAGGATGGCGGTGATGGGTTACACGACAGTTGCAATCGCGGATCACGCGGACTATTCCAATACCGAAGAGATACTTGCAGCCCTTGCCAAGGTACGGGAATCTGCACAGATCTATGGAGTAAGACTGCTCTGCGGAGTTGAAATCACCCACGTTCCACCCATCCAGATCGCAGACCTTGCGAAATTTGCAAAGGAACAAGGGGCAGACATCGTTGTAGTACACGGTGAAACAACGGTAGAACCGGTTGCTCCCGGGACAAACCAGGCCGCCTGCGGATGCAGGTACGTAAATGTGCTTGCGCATCCGGGACTTGTCACAATTGAGGAGGCGCGCCTTGCTGCAAAGAATGGTGTCGCCCTTGAGCTTACTTCGCGGGGCGGGCATAACCGAACGAACGGACATGTAGCCCGGATTGCGCGTGAAGCGGGCTGCCAGCTCGTGGTTGACTCTGACGCGCATGCTCCGCACGATATTCTGAGCAAAGGGGAAAAATTTATCGTGGCTAAAGGTGCCGGACTGACCGATGCACAGTGCAGAGAGGTTATATCTTTAAATATCGACCAATTCCTTGGTTCCTGAAAATTCTATTTATACTTTCACGGAACATTTAAATACCGTGCTGTTGGATGTATATAGATTACTAAATTATTTCAGTAATATTGTGTTTGTGAGGTTGTTTGAATGAAGGTTGTTGGTCGAGCGATGAGCTCAGTTGGCAGTCGGATGCTCATTATCCAGTGCGATGCCGGCCAGCTTCCCGCTTTATACAGCGAAGTGACTGACAAGCGAATGAAACCGGTGGGAAAGATTCTGGATCTTTTCGGCAATGTGAAAGCACCGTACGCTGCGGTTCTCTGCCGGGAAAAATGCGCAGTTCTGCCCAATGAGAAACTCTTCGCAAAATAAGATCACAACAACACAAATACATTGGTTTGTGCCATCAGAAAAAAAGCAGTAACGGGGAATGTGGATGACGGAAGTTGAGAAGTTAAAAACCCTTCAGAATGAAAGGGAAGCGCTCAAAACGCGGACAAAGCAGAAAGAGACGGAAAAGAAAGCAGAGAACCACACCGAGACGGTCTGCCCGGAGTGCGGCGGGCGACAGCTAGTCCATGATTACGAACGGGCTGAACTGGTCTGCCAGAGCTGCGGGCTTGTGCTCGATGATGATTTCATAGACCGTGGTCCTGAGTGGCGTGCATTCGACCATGACCAGCGCATGAAGCGCTCGCGGGTCGGTGCACCGATGACCTTTACGATCCACGACAAGGGTCTCTCGACCATGATCGACTGGCGCAACCGTGACAGTTACGGCAGGGCAATCTCGTCCAAGAACCGGGCACAGCTCTACCGGCTCCGCAAGTGGCAGCGCCGTATCCGGGTAAGCAATGCAACTGAGCGCAACCTCGCATTCGCCCTTTCAGAACTTGACCGGATGGCATCGGCTCTCGGTCTCCCGCGAAACGTCCGTGAAACCGCAGCAGTCGTGTACCGCGATGCGGTTGACAAGAACCTGATCCGCGGGCGGAGCATCGAAGGTGTGGCAGCAGCAGCCCTCTATGCAGCCTGCCGGCAGTGCAATGTGCCAAGAACCCTTGATGAGATCGCCGAAGTGTCGCGTGTGTCAAGAAAAGAGATCGGCAGAACGTACCGCTTCATCTCCCGTGAACTGGGCTTAAAGCTCCTCCCGACTTCCCCCATCGATTACGTACCGCGCTTCTGCTCGGGACTGACTCTTAAGGGTGAAGTCCAAAGCCGCGCAGTAGAGATTCTCCGGCAGGCCGGGGAACGCGAGCTGACCAGCGGCAGGGGCCCGACCGGTGTGGCAGCAGCCGCAATTTATATCTCTTCAATCCTTGGCGGAGAGCGGCGCACCCAGCGCGAAGTGGCAGAAGTGGCAGGTGTCACAGAGGTCACGATCCGGAACCGGTATAAGGAACTTGCAGAGAAACTCGATATCGAGATCATTCTCTGATTCACATCATTTTTTCGTGGTCATCCCATCTCACGATGCGGCGACGGGCGGTAAGGGACAGCAACAACTATATCCCCTGCGCTGAAAAATTGTATGCCACAAAAAGGCGGGCTCGTAGATCAGGGGTAGATCGCTACGTTCGCAACGTAGAGGCCGCGGGTTCAAATCCCGCCGGGTCCATTTTCCTGTTTAAAAAACAGTCTGAAGATTTTTTAGTCCAACACTCATTCCTTCTATATTCTGAGTGGCGTAAAACCTGACAGGTATTTTGCGCGTGGGGATTCGCCGCCGGGGGATTCCAGTGGCGGAGGTGAAGGCTATGCCGGAACCCCCCGGGTTCGTCATGAAACAACATTTTACAATTGCAGAAACTATCGTTTAGATCATTTCTTCTGTTGCATAGACGCAACTTCGCCTTCCAACGCGGATTTCAGCTTCTCCACCGCTTCATTGAGATCGTTTGTTGTGGTGATGGTAAACGAGTTGTCGCTCTTTGGGTCATGGTAGTTGACGACATACTCGATCAGCCCGTCCTTTGTCTTCTTGGGTTCAATGATCAGCTTGGCCATAATGGTTCAGGGAATATTTTATTTTCGTGCTTCATCTGCCTTGCGGATCCCTGATCAGTAACAACTATATGGAATAGACGGAAAAATAGTATGCCGCAAATAGCACTGAAGGGCTCGTAGATCAGGGGTAGATCGTCACGTTTGCAACGTGAAGGCCACGGGTTCAAATCCCGTCGAGTCCATCTTTTTATCTCAATTGTTTTTCTGATAGTTTGTTTCACCACGATCTGCATTCATTTCACGAACGCAGGTTGTGCCGAGAGACCGTATGAGGGAGAAAAAAAGATTCTTTACGGGATATTTGAGGTGTCAACCACTGATGGGTCATTCTCCGGTTTAAAGAAAATCCCATACAGAAAAGATTCACTTTTTAATCAATCCAGTCGAGCAGGTGGCGGGACTTGTCCTGTTCGCTCTTCTGGATCAGCTTCGCTTTGACTTTTTTTACCGCTTCAGTTGCAGGAGATTGCTGCTCAAATTGACCGTAATCCATATAGTCGCGGGAGATCCGGTCCTCCACCTCTACCGTAATCTCCTGGATGGGAGAATAATGCTCTTCTGGCACTCCCAATGAAGGTGACCCTTCCTGTCGGATATTCTGCTCATGCACCACAACCCGCGGGGTTTCCTGCATTATCATTGGGGCCATGACAGGAATCACGGAAGGTGCAGACTTTAAGACCGGCGGGTTTACCGTGGTCGGGCTGGATACACCCTGCGGTGAACCTGACCGGTACAGTAAGAAATCCACAAAATCTTCAACTTCCCTGCGCTGTTCGGGCGTCAATCTGTCCAGCTTGCTTTCCAGTGATTCCATATGGTGTCCGCGTTCTTATGCAGAGAAATGTCTCGTGTTGATCGTATTTAATGCGCCGGTGGTTTTAACCAGATTATTCCCACCGGTGCTGGTACCCGCGCTTTGCGAGCGTTATGCCATCAGCAGTGACCGCTTTTTCTGCCACCACGGTTCCGATCACCGTTGAAAGCACTCCGGCAATTGGGAATTTATCAGGAGAGAGGGTGAAGATCAGTTCATAATCCCCGCCGCCGTGAAGCGCGAGTTCGCGTGCCTGCTCTCCGGGAATGCCGGCAGCAAGAGGCAGTTTTGCGGAATCAATTGCAAACCCACACCCGTTCACGCTTGCCAGATCATAGAGCGAGAGAGCGATCCCGTCACTGTCGTCCATCATTGCACTGACACCAGCCCGGCCGAGACGCTGGCCTTCTTCCACCCGGGGCTGTGGTTCAAAGAGCGCTTTCTCATACTGGAGATACCCGTCAAGCCGTGCCTGCGCCTGTCCGGGAGTGCCTGTGATGCAGACCAGATCGCCCGGTCGGGCACCCATCCGCCGCACAATGCGGTTTTTGTCGACAAGACCAAGCCCGGTCGTCACTATGGTCAGCTCACCGTGACGGTCGATATCGCCACCTATGATTGCCGTACCATATTTTTTGCAGCAGTCCTGTGCACCCTGCATTACACCCGACAGGGACTTCCAGTTGTCGAGCCCGACGGCAATCAGGAGATATTTCGGGGCCGCTCCCATGCTCGCGATATCTGAGAGGGTGACTGCTGCGCTCATCCAGCCTGCCTGCCAGTCGGTCATGCCTTCGACAAAGTCGGTGGTCCGGTGAAGCATGTCAGTAGTAACTACCATGATCTGCTCACCACACGGCAGCTCTGCACAGTCGTCAAGACAGTTCTCGCGCCCGATTACGCCCATCACCATGTTCAGGAGCTCACGATCATCCACTCTTTTTCACCTCCTTACCCCGTTCGCTCTTGTACTCCTTGAAGATGTGCTCGATCAATTCAGTCTTTTTCTCCCGCTCATGCCGGATCTGTACTCCCTGCCACTGGAGCAGGGCATGATCAAGCGCCTCCTTCCTGCAGAGTCCCTGCTTACCCCGGATCTGGACACCCGCTTCCTTATCTGTAATGAGGGGGATTCCGGCTTCACGGAAGGAGGGGATGAGCAGCGGATCGCTCCCGGCAAGTACTGCGGCTCCGACAACCACCGCTTTCACCCGCATTTCAGCGAGATCCTTAACAACACTCCTGCCCCAGCCATCGATCCGGATAACAAAGACAACATCTCCTTCATCGATTCCTACATCTTCAGTGAGCCTTCTGAGACCATCTTTTGTCAGCGTATCCATCACTTTTACCGGAACCACTTCGCCATCCATGGAGAGTTCCGCAAACTGTTTGATCCGTGCCAACCGTTTGGCAAGGTTCCGGTTGTGGCGTTCCTCTTTTCGTAAATGCTTTTTCAAACTTGAGATAATTGCATCCTTTTTTACCACTTCGGTATCCTTTGCCAGCTCCGCATCACGGGAGGTCTGAACCTTCCGGATACGTGCCTGCAGACGGCGAATCTCGTAATCTTTTCCCTTGATCTCTTCCTGCAGTTCGGCAACAAACGTGCGGAGTCGCTTGACCATCCCGTCCAGAACACGCACCCGCTCATCGTGTTTTTCATCAATCCGGGCGGGAGGCGCTTCCCGTTGGGGAGTAGGGACTGCACCACCATTCATCTCTGCGAGCGCGTGCTCTAACGACTGCCCGCGGATCACCCGTGCCCTGACTTCATCGAGATCGTGCCCCGGGGGAATCCGTTTTAACAGGTTCTGGAACTTATGCCGGTACTGGCGGTACGCATCGAGAGCTGCTGAAAGCGCGTCCCGCTCGTGATCGTTTCCATACGAAAAGGGGGCGGCAAGCTCCAGTTTGGTCTCAACACTCACATCCTGTTTCGGGGTATATGCAATCGCGCTGAACGCCCGTCGGATCTTCTCAACAGAAAAGGGCATATCCTGAACATCGGATGCGATGATGAGGGGTTTTCCGACTTTGTAGAGCGACTCTATCACATCCCCCATATTCATCTGCCGGGAACTCTGGAGATGCAGGAGGTTTCCGTCGAGATCCAGGGCGGCAAAAGCGGTGGTAGTCCCGGGGTCAATTCCGACAATCAGGTAACGCGGCTTTCCCGAGAGCGGGCGGTACTGGATCCGTTCGAGCCGTTTGCCATTGATCCGCACCTGCACATCGGAACCACGGTAGGTGGAAACGGGTACCTGGTCCCGGGTAGTAAAGACCCGGAATACCACCCGGCTGCACCCGCCAAATGCCCGGGTCTCCTTCTTCTCATATCTCAGCCCGGCTGCGACAAGGGCCTGCTCGATCTCCCGCCCCTTGAGTTGCACTGCCCCGTGAATCTTGCGCACGTACCGGTTCTGGCTCCACCCGCCCTTTCCCAGTGAGCGGTGCCGGCTCACTATGATCTCGCTCTCGCTCTCAAACGCGATGACCTCGGCGCCGGCACCCAGGCAGGCCACCTGTGCGGTTGTCCGGGCTTCAGCAAAGGGATCGAAACGGTTGAAACTGATATTGTACCGGGCCGCAACCTTGCAAAGCGTCTCCTTGCGCTCACCCCCGGTCACCTGAACGAGCCGGGTCTGCGGGGGCAGACCCTGCAAAAAGAAGTAGAGTTCGCGCTGGTCAGCAGCGATCTCCTGCAGGCTGTCGACTGCAAGGATATCGGGTTGTTCCTCCCTGAGCATGCGGAAGAGCCGGAACAGCGAGACCTCGGATTCGCTCACGATAGTCTGGCCTTCCATCCGGATCAGCGCATAAACCGGCCTGCGGGTACGCGACCTCACCGATCCTTTGATGATATCGATGCCAAAGACTCTCAGCCGGTCACGCATTGTATCGCATCCTCACGGTCATACGTGAGTTTGTATTTCCGTTTAAAATATGTGAGGATGTTATCAATATCCCGGCTAAGGATGGATTCTGCATTCGGATGAGATATCTCTATCCACTGGGGCCAGTCGATGAACACGCACCTGCCGTCTTCCATGAGGATGTTATATTCCGAGAGATCGGCATGGATGATCCCGGCCTGGTAGGTAGTGCGGACATTAGCCAGGATCTCATCGAGCACTTCGGCAGGAGCCTCCAGCAGGCAGCGGTTGAGGTTTGCCCCCCGGATCAGCGCCATCACCACGGTATGCCGGTTCTGTGCGATAGGGAGCGGGACGCTGACCTTTGGATGAAGAGCCACCAGCGCTTTATACTCCCGTTCGGCAGAGAGCTTCGATGCGATGAGCCATGGGCAATGCCCCTCTACAGTCATATACTCACGGTTGACCCGGGCTGAATTGAAGGATCGACTTCCAATCCGGTGGAACTTGATGGCTACCGGCCCGAGACCAAGAGCCTCATAGACAACCGATTCCTTGCCTTCACCAATCTGCGTCCCCAGAGCCGATATGATCCCTTTCCGGGTGAGACTTGCGAGTGCAAGCGTGTCATATCCCCCAAAAACAAGGGCGTACCCATCGTAGGGTACCGGGTTGAACCGTACCATGCCCCACTCAATCAAGCGTGCCAATCGGTAATTCACTTCGGATTCTGCAAACCCGGTGCTGGTGATTAACTGTTCCAGGGGAACCCATGCATATCGTGTCATCTGGCGCTCAAGCACCGAAAGGATGGTTTTTTCGTATTTATGCAGGGTGCGGATCTGTTCCGCAGAAACAGCCATAATCGTTAGAGTGGTTATGTGCCGGACTATAAAATCACTCCTTACATCAGGCCCATTAGATCCTCATCACAACCTTAAACATCTTTTATCCTCCAGAATAAAAGTGGGTCAGAACATGCAGTGCAGTAAATGTCACCGGGATGCAATTGTTTTCCAGTCCTATTCAGGGTTGCATCTCTGTGATCAGCACCTTATTGTCGATGTTGAAGCAAAGGCAAAAAAGGTAATACGGGCACAGGGTTGGCTCAGACCCGGCGATCACATCGCAGTGCTTCTTTCGGGTGACCGTTGCAGCAGCGCGCTTCTTTATTTTTTAAAAAAACTCACGGCACAGCGCCGTGACATACGGGTTAGTGCCATAACCATAGATGATGGAACAAGTACCCGGGGCGACACTTCACGTGCGAAGCGTATCGCAGATGATCTGGATACGGAGTTTCTTGAGGTGTCGTGGTCGGAAGAATTCAGTATCGGGGCTGAAACATTTACGGGAAAAAACCAGGATATATCATCACTGCCATTGTTACACCCATCCCGTTCCATCCTGCTCGACAGGATTGCACAACAACACGGGATCACAAAGATTGCATGGGGACAATGTCTTGATGATGCGGCAGGTGTGGTGCTCGAGAGCGTCATACGGGGCGATGTGGAAAAACTGATCAGTAGCAACTCCTGTCAGGACGCACTCCTCCGGGTCTGTCCGTTCATCTCAGTCACTGCAGTGGAAGTATCCCTGTATGCAGCACTCTGCGGATGTGGAGATGAACAGGCAGTCAAACCGGATCAGAGAGATGGACTTCACAAGGATACGATCGCTATGCTGGACTGCTTTACGAAAAATCATCCTGCAACAAAATATGCACTCCTCAATCTGGGAGAAGAACTGGCAGGTTGTCCTTCAGGCATTGCGGGTCTTATACGGGCATGTGAATGGTACGGGGAATACCAGCGAGGGTGCTGCAATGACGGCTTAATGCAGAGAGAGGTGAAAAATGGCGCATCCTAAACGAGGGCAGGTATGGCGGGTGATCAGGAACTCCCCCGGTATCCAGATAGGGATCTATTTTTTCGCGTTTGCCATGCTCATCGCACTCTACACGTACATCTTCCATACGGTATATCCGGTGCTTGAGAACAAACCCATAACCTTGACCAGTGCCCTTTTGTTTGTTGTCCAGTCTATGACAACTGTCG
This sequence comes from Methanoregula sp., assembly GCA_030651815.1. Classification (GTDB taxonomy): domain Archaea; phylum Halobacteriota; class Methanomicrobia; order Methanomicrobiales; family Methanospirillaceae; genus Methanoregula. The sequence goes on along the minus strand of JAUSBW010000241.1, from coordinate 33,782 downwards.
GGTATGGTGAGCTCCTCCCATTCAATAATGATCTCACGATATTCCTTGCGATCCAAATCATCCTCTCAGGGGTGATAATGATCTTCGTCGTTATCCCGCTTCTCCTCGCCCCGTACCTCACCATTCTCCTTGCACCCGCCCCCCCACGAAAAACCCCGCATGTGTTGTCAGGACATACCGTTGTGATGGGATATGATGAGCTTACCCGTTCGGTTATTGACAGTCTCACGATATCAGAACACGATATCGTAATCATTGAACAGGACAAGGCAATCGCTCTTGAGATTGCCACGCATTACCGGAAACGCGCCTACGTGATCTGGGGGAATTATACCGATCCCTCAACGTGGGTGGCAGCACACATCGATAAGGCCCGGAATATTGTTATCTGCAAAGATGAACGGCAGACCGCCAGTATCGTTCTTGGCATTCGGGAACGGGTTAAAGGAAAGATCATTTCGGTTGTGGATAAACTTTCCTTTGAACGGTATCTCCGTCATGCAGGAGCAGATTATGTTCTGTCCCCCAAACATGCAACCGGGAGGATCTTAGCACGCCATGCAGTCCTCAACCCGGGCGGGGATGCAGAGCCGGATATTCCCGGGCTTGACAGGATCAACATCAACCTCGATCACACGGCAGAACAGGAACTCCGGCTCATCAACATTCCGGTGGTTTTCGGGTGCCGGGCGGCATTCAAGTCCCTTTCAGAACTTCAGCTTTTTGAGCGATTCGGCATCATTGTGCCATTCCTCTGGAAGGCCGGAAAATTCATTCCTGAACCCAGTCACGATATCGTTGTCGACAACACGACATCACTCTTCCTTTTTGGCAGGGCTGAATCCATTGTCACTGCGATCCGGGAAGAGTTCAATACCTACGGGTGTGCAGACGCTTTTGCGGTGATCGCAGGATTTGGGGATGTTGGTGCCGGTGCATACCAGGAACTCCATGCATCCGGCGTCTCCTGCATAGTAGTGGATTCAAAACAACAAGCCGTGGAACAGGTTATCGGCAATGCAGAGGATGAAGCGGTGTTGAAAAAAGCCCGCATAGAAGAAGCACGGTTCTGTATTGTTGCCTTAAACGATGACGATGTGAATATTTTTACCACGCTTATGGCCCGGAACCTGAACCCGGTCATACGAATCCTTGCCCGTGCCAATGAGCCGGCAAGCGTTGAAAAACTCTACCGGGCGGGTGCTGATTACGTAGCCCTGCTGCCCATGATCGGGGGCCAGACGATCGCAAGGATCATCCTGGCTGGTACTGCCACCATTCTTCTCGAACTGCCCAACGGAGACATTGTGATCCTGAAACATGCCAATAAAGCCTACGCAAAACCCCTGAAATGGTTTACCAGAAAAACAGGTGTCCGTATCATAGGTATCGAGAGCCAGAGCCGCTCAATCATTGCCCCTGAAGCAGAAGAGATCATTCTTGAAGGGGATGCCCTCATAGCAGTCGGGGATACCGAACAGTTGAAAAAGTTCATTCATCTGATATAACAAAGAGAAAAACGCATGGCAGCAGATCTTGGGTGCAGGTTGGGACAGATTGAACAGATGATCCGGTATGCCTGCTGGAACAGTGGGTGCACGGGTATCGTCATAGGTGTGAGTGGAGGTGTAGACTCTGCGGTGGCAGCTGCGTTCTGCTGCCGGGCGATCGGCCCTGAAAAGGTGCTTGGACTTTCTCTTCCGTCTGCAATCAGCAATCCAGAAGATTGTGAGGACGCGGCATTACTCTGTGCCGGGCTGGGTATGGAGCACAGAATAGTCAGTATCGAACCTATGCTTGAGGGGTTTAAAACCATACCGGATTATTCCCCATCGCGGTACCTGGAGGGGAACCTCATGGCGCGTGTCAGGATGGCTGTGATCTATTATTACGCCAACCGGGACCACCGGCTTGTCTGCGGCACATCCAACCGGAGCGAGTATATGCTCGGTTACAGCACCAAATTCGGGGATAATGCAGCGGACGTGCAGCCGATCCTTCACCTGTATAAGGATGAAGTCTATGAAGCCGCAAGGGAACTGAAGATTCCGGATCCTATCTTAAAAAAAGCCCCGTCTGCCGGGTTGTGGGAAGGCCAGAGTGACGAGAGCGAAATCGGGCTTTCCTATGCCGAGATTGATGCAGCATTACGGGCTCTTGAACAGCACCAGTGGCTGGCAGCCACAACTACTGAGGAAAAAGTCCTTGTACTGGTGAAGAAAAGTGAGCATAAGCGGCTCTCATCACCTAACCTTTTAGCAGCTCTGCAAAGACAGCCGGGTATTTTTCCGGGAAGTTGAGGAACCCGAGTACTGACCCATTCCCGATAAGAGTGTAGAGTGGCCCCGTGCAGAAGCGGTGCATAGCGGATCTCCAGTGTGAACCGGGATACCTCACCTCAGGTATCTTCGGGTAATAGGGGTTTTTCTTCAGGTTTCCATTGCTCATCGCATAATACGCTGCCCCGTGGAGAGTCTCGTATTCACCGTACTCGCTCTCAAACGCAGTAGAGACAATATTGGCCATGGCAAGGGTCTTATCAGCAGAGGGATTGATGGAGATGTGCCCATAATCCGGGGGGATAATGACGGTATCTCCGGTGCTTGCAGAGATCATCACCACATCATCCAGCCTCCGCGACTGGAGCAGGTACAGAGCCTCGCCTTCTAAGACTTCATAGACTTCCGGATACCCAATCCCGGAAGGTTTTTGCGGGTGATAATGTCCCTTGGTTTTCACCCATTCACCACAAAGGGTGCAGGGTGGAATAACTGTGAGATCATAGCGCAGCGAGTGGCTGTGTAACCATTGCCGGTCCGCGTCTGACTTTGCCAGATCGCGGTACATAAAATAGAGGGGGGTGCTGCCCTCACACGAAGGGTCGGCAAGGACAGACCGCATCTCCTCAATTGTCCGGACTGAGGGCAAAGGGAGAGCCCTATCCCATCCAAGCATCACTTCTTCTTTCTCATTACAAGTAAATAATACCCGGCGCCAATACCGATAATTACGATAAGAACGAGTGCGGGAAGCATCGATACCAGTTCACTTGATGCAGGTTTTGGCTCTACTAAAACCGGTACTTTGAACGTATCTGATACCTGACTGTTGTCGAGTGCATCCCTGTACCGTATCTCAGCATCCAGCAGATAGGTCTTGATCTCCGCTGCATCCTCCGCATGTATCTGGTAACGGGCAGTGGCCCGTTCCCCGGGTTTCAGATCCCCGAGATAGGAAGTATCATCCGAACTCTTAAACGGATCGACTGCGGAGATCCGTGCCTGTGAATGGTATGCAGTCATATCTCCGTTATTTTTGTATTCTACGGTAATCACGGTGTCCGAGCCGGGAATGACCCGGGCAGGATCCGAAGTAACCGAAAAAGTTAGTTTCCCGCCAACAGGAATTCCTACTGTATCTGTAGCAGATGTAACGATATCTCCCCACGGTTTTCATAGGTGACCGCAACATCGACCGGGTAGGTCTGTTGTGCTGCATTGCCCGATACTGCCACTTTGTACCTGCAGGAAACGGTTCCATTGCGCGGGAAGTCCCCAATAAAAACGCTGCTGTCAGTGGGGATGATCGGGCTCTGACCGTTACGAATTATCTTTACTGTTGCTTTCTTCCCGTCTTCAAACCCGATATTTTGTATCTTCAGATCGAGATATCCGCCACTGCCAACATTTAAGTTTTCCGGCACTGCTTCAATGACATCGATCTTCACCAGGGGTTTGATCCGTATGGTGAGAGGAATCGTCTCACTAGCGACACGGTAATAATTCTGAAGGGTGTCATTCGCATAATTGTCAGCAGATGCAAGGTAGGTGTACCGGATCGTAAGAGGGATCTGGTATTCCCCCATAGAGGCGTTGGACAGGATTTTTGCTAAAATGGGAACCGTAAAAAGCCCCTGCGACTTGATATCCCCGACATTCTGAAGATCTGATTTGATTATGACAGGTGCACTGCCAGAACCGAGTCCCTCCATAACCATCTTGGCAGTGGTCGGCAGATCATCGCGTTCGATCGTCCCGATGGTGACAAATTTTAAATCGTTCACTCCACTGTTCCGTACTATGACATTTATGGTAACATCCTGTCCCGGGGTGAATTCATTGATACCCGAAAGTTCTGCTGACATCCGTGGGCTTGATCCCAGATAGGTGTCCACACCCATCACCGGCATGCTGCAACCCAGAAACATGACCAGGACAAAAATGATAAATCTGTGATATTCCATCAGTGATCACGTGTTGTTATTTTTATAACAACATTTAATATTGCAGAATATAAAGTCATGTTCAAATGAGATCCCCCACACCCGACAATGCAAGGGTTATTGACTGCCTCAAATCACTCGGTTTGACAAAATACGAGGCGCTGGTATATATTGCTCTTTTAAAAGTGGTAAGCGCGACCGCCAGCGAGATCCATGAAATATCCACCGTCCCGCGCGCATCCGTGTATCCCGTACTCGATCAACTCCAGGAAAAAAAACTCATATCCGTAGCCCGTTCAACTCCCAAACGGTTTGCTGCTCTCTCTCCGGAGGAGGGGGTTGCAATAATGATGAGCAGGATCGAATGCGATGCTGCCGATGCCCGTGAGATCCTCTCAGCGATCCACAGTGAACGAATCAGCCATGAACAGAGCAGCGAGGAACTTATATGGAATGTCTATGGTATCGAAAACATCCGGAGGAAACTTGCCGATATCATAACCGCTGCCAGCCATGACATCCGGATCATCGCCCACCTCCAGATCATTTCACCGGAAATTAAAGAGATGCTCGATGCTGTGGCAGAGCGTGCGGATGTTGAGATTGTCACCCACCAGTGGGAGGGGGGCAACAAGGGAAAAATGCGAGTCTATGTCAAGAAGCACCCGGAGATGCCCCGCGAGCTCGACAAAGTGAAAGACATGATGGCTGGGGGCATCTGCATTGTCGATAACCGGCGCGTACTGGTCATTTTAGGAACAGGAAAGGAGGATGCGGTAGCGCTCTTCTCAGAAGCAGAAGGATTTGTCAGGTTCTTCTCACGGTATTACAACCTGATCGTTGACTGGGCAAAAAAGCCGGAATGAAACAACATTTTTTAACTTTTTTAATAATCCCTGATCTCTTCCATCTCCCGGATATCCATCAGACCCTTCATTGCCTGCGTCTGAACCCATCGTCCCCCTTCCCGGATCGCTGCCATAGGATTAGTACCGCCAACAGCGGCAATGGCAACGTACTGCGGGCTCACGGGCACGCCGAGGAGTGACAGGTTAGGCATGCCGACTTCAAGGATACCTGAGTAGCTGCTGCTCGAAAGTTCGTCGAGCACACTTCCTACAAGGGGCTCTGCTTCCATGTGGAACTCCCGGATATTTGCAAGAATGTTGCCACTCCCCAGTCGCATCACATTGGTTACTGAAGTAGTCTTCTGGGATATGAGCACCTGCAGCGGATCGATTGTGGTGTACTCGTACAGGATGATATGAGTGAAGCGGATCGGTGTCCGGTTCTCAATCTCTACTACCCCCCCACCAATCGGATTGATCGGGATACCCCGCCGGATCAAAAGCCCGTCAAAGGTGATGCTGCACATCGTGCAGATGCCGGTTAAGCCTTTGGGGATCACAAAATCTGCAACCTTTTCTCCAGAAGAAAAGAACTTAACCATCCCGCTGACACTGACACCGGTTTTGTTCGCGTCTTTAAGTATGGATACCGCAAAATCAAGATCTTCGTTTTTTATCAATGAAAGATTGTACACAACCTTTCCTTCTCCCGCAATTGGATCGAATGTTACCTGAATGGCAAAATCTTCGATATTATGGTTGACAAACTTCAGCGGGAGGGTCATTATACTAATCTCGGACATAACAATAGAAAAATTGTTCTATAAGAGTAAGGCAATTTATGTATGATGGAACACGATATGCGGGAAAAAGCCAAGAATGCGATGCGACTCATTCTTGAAGCGGCACGGTACGAGGTTGAAGAGGTAGATGACCCTCTTGACCTTTCAGCAGTGCGTGACGGCACCTGCCTGCTGGTGCTCTGTTCGAACGAGAAGGATCTGATCGGACAGTTCGACAAGACCAACTACAGTCTCATGATCGATGATCATGAGATGAACTGCAAGAAGCTTTTGTTCACTCTTGAAAAGAGTATTGCAACTGATAACTGCATACAGTGGGGTATCGATGAGTTCGTCCGGTATACCGGAGAAGCGGTTCTTGCCGACATCCTCGATCGCGAACTGGCACTGGATCTCACTCCGGCAAAAGCCAAAAAAGCAGCTGTATCTGCGGCCGCAGCCAAAGAACAAGAGCCTTCAGGTATCACGATACCCCATCTCCCTGTAAAAATCACCGAGCAGGCTGCGATCCGCACCGCCGGGGTGCAGGGTGCGGCAAAATTGCGGTTCATCCCCCATTTCCTGTTCCACTATACGAGCAGCGGAGAGCAGGTGTATAAAGACCGCAGAATCCCCTTTGATGCCGACGGCTGGGGTGCGATCAATGCAATCAACGGGATAAAGATCGATCTCGACGGGAAGCAGGTTGAAGAGACTGAGATTCCCGGCGGGGCTGAGGTCTGTGATTCACATATCCGCAAAGATGAAGCCTCCGAGCGGATCATCACCGAATTGATCGAACGGCTCACCCAGAAAGTCCGGATCAAGCAGGAGAAAGGCGATGCGATCTTCTATGAAGAGAAGATCTTAAAACCCGACAGGAAAAATATCACCATTGATTCAAAGCAGATCTATATCCCGGTCTGGCAGATACGGGGCAAGAAGATTGTCGAAGTGAATGCATTCACCGGTGAACTGCTATCAGAACCGATGGACGAGGGCTGCGAAGTCTTCTAATAGCAAGGGACTGGCGGGCCTCATAAGAGGAGATCCCGTTCCCTTTAAAAATCAGATTTTTCTCATTATGATGCACAGAAATCCCATGATCGTTGTTCTGGGGGGAGGCCCTGCGGGCAGGATCGCATCTATACGGCTCGCATCCGCAGGAAGAGAGGTCCGGCTTATCGAGCGCGGGGGCATCGGGGGGCAATGTCTCCATTTTGGCTGCATGCCCGTCTGTGCCCTGAATGATGTCGCCCGCACTATCAATTCAGTCCGGGAATTCCAGCGTCTCGGCGTGATCGATTCTTCTCCCGCAATCAATTTTCCCAGGATGCTCGATGAGATGCATGCGATTCAGTCAAAGATCGCATCCGTGCTTGATACCGAGACAAAATCCGCTGGTGTGGAGATCATCTACGGGAAAACCGGTCGGCTTGAAGGAAAGACCGTCTTTTTAGACGATGAGAGAATTGATGCTGATACCGTAATCGCTGCTACAGGATCCCGACCCAATATTCCTGATATTCATGGAATTGATCTGCCGGAAGTGTATACCCCTCATACTTTGTCTGGCATGAAAAAGATCCCAAAAAACCTAGCCATTATCGGCGGGGGGGTGATGGCTGCGGAATTTGCATATATTTTCAGCACGTTCGGAAGCGAAGTAACCCTCCTGTGCCGGAGCACGTTTTTGAAAGATACTGACAAACACCTCCGCCATCTGGCAATAAAAGAACTCAAAACTGTGGAGATACTGGAGAATACGCAGGTCAGGTCAATTTGCAGTAGTAATGGAGTGAAATCCCTCACTCTGGCAACTGATGGACAAACTTTCCCGCATGAAGCAGATGCTGTCCTGATCGCCGCAGGACTCGTACCGCGTTCTGAAATGCTCAACGGGATCAAAAAAGGACCGGGTGGTGAAATCATCGTGGATGAACACATGCGCACCAGTGTGCCGGAAGTGTATGCCTGCGGGGATGTGATCGGACCCCCGTATCTCACGCCGGTTGCCCGGTACCAGGGCATTGTTGCTGCTGACAACATCCTCGGTATCCCCCGTACCATGGATTACCGGTTCATTCCGCAATCGATAAACCTCTCGCAGGAACTGGCATTCTGCATCACCGAGACAGAGGACATGACATCCCTTACGATCCCGGGACCTGCCGGCCCGGGCACGTTCTGGTCAGTGCCTTCCGGCAACACGGGACTTGCAAAACTCATCTTCGATCCCGATGATGGTTCGATCGGGGGTGTGTGTGCTGCGGGGCCGGGCGGCGGGCTCATTTTAGGATACATGGCGTTTCTTATGAGACGCCATTTTTCTGTCCATGACTTTGAAGAGTTCATCGAAGTCCACCCTTCAACAGATGGTGTTTACGGGCTTTTAAAATATGCATCTGGGATGCTCAAAAAACGGAAAGGTGAATAATCAGACTTTTTTATTCTGTCTTTTCTGATCATGAGTTGACTCCGAAAAAACCAGCCGTATTTTTCCGACGCAAATGCTGATGGTATTATTACCACCGGACTCGCATATTCACGATACATATTATCGTACTCACTGTGGTGCTTTCAAGATGACCGGTCCCCTCGAAAATGTTCCATTTGAAATAACCAGGCTTGATAAAATTAATACACTCCAGGAAAAGGGGGTTAATGTCTTTCCCCATACGTTCGATCGTAAGGATACCATTTCTGAAATCAAAACCAGATATGCCGATATAACGCACGACAAGAGTGTGGAGAAGGTCACAACCGCAGGCAGGATCTATATTGTGCGGAACCACGGCAAGACCATCTTTGCCGATCTTGGAGATGAGTCAGGCAAGATCCAACTCTACATCCGGAAAAACGATCTGGGACAAGAGCAGTTCGAGCTCTTCAACCAGTACATTGAGCGGGGGGACATCATCGGGGTTTCCGGTCATGTCTTCCGTACAAAACTCGGCGAGATCACCATCTGGGTAGATACGTTTACCATCCTCTGCAAAGCGGTCTGCTCCCTTCCCGAGAAGTTCCACGGGCTCACTGACGTGGAGAAGCGATACCGCCATCGCTATGTGGATCTTATCACAAATGAAGAGAGCAGGCAGACATTCCGGGACCGGAGCCGTATTGTTGCCCTTATCCGCAGGTTCCTCGATGACAACGGATTCTTAGAGTTCGAGACTCCCATTCTCCAGCCGGTGTACGGGGGTGCAAATGCCCGTCCGTTCACCACTTTCCACCACTTCCTCGACCAGAAACTCTTCCTGCGGATTGCTCCTGAGCTATACCTCAAACGTCTCGTAGTGGGAGGATTTGAAAAAGTCTTTGAGATCGCCCGGAACTTCCGGAACGAAGGTGTGGATACCAACCACAACCCGGAATTCACGATGGTAGAGATTTACTGGGTGTACCACGACTTCAACGACATGATGGGCTTTACCGAGGATATCGTCTCTTCGATAGTCCATGCAGTACACGGGAAGTATGAGATACCCTATGGTGAGATGCCCCTGAATTTCGCCAAGCCGTGGAAGAAACTCTCCATGGCAGATGCGGTGAAAGAGTACGCAGGCATCGATATCTTTGCCCACAGTGTCGATGAGCTCCGGTCAATTGCACTGCAGCACAAACTGCCGGACTCCGGAAAGCCACAGTCCCAACGGGAATTCCTCATCTATTTCTTTGAAGGGCTTGTTGAGGAGAAACTCGTACAGCCCACGTTTGTGTACGACTTCCCGGTCGAGAACTCCCCGCTGGCCAAACGTCACCGGACCAAAGAGGGGTTCACCGAGCGGTTCGAGCTCTTCATCCACGGTATGGAGATAGCAAATGGGTTCTCGGAATTAAACGATCCTGTAGACCAGAAGTCACGGTTCGAGGCTCAGGATGAGAAGAGGAAAATGGGCGATGTCGAAGCCCAGATGATCGATTACGATTTCATCAATGCCCTCGGTTACGGTATGCCTCCAACGGGGGGCGTCGGCATTGGTATCGACCGTCTCGTCATGCTGCTGACGAATAATAATTCCATCAAGGAAGTGATCCTGTTCCCCTCGATGAAGACGATTCAGGTGGAAGAGGAAGCAGAAGACGAGGAAAAGCCGGAAGCAGGGGACTAATATTTCCGGCCGGTTCTCGTTTTTTATCTCATTTTGATGCTTTTTTCGGATAGTATAAGGGATGCTGTGCCAATACCATTTTTATGGACTGCCGGTTTCCTTGTGGTTTATGTTCTCCTGATGTCCGTTTTCCTTATGATGGAGTAGGACATGACAATCGTCTGCGGGCGGCTGGAACATTAAAAGAATCGTGACAGAATAAAAAAGACGGGGACTTAAAGATCCCGCTCTCACACTTTTTTCACATCAACCTTCCAGTTAGCCTGCAGGAACAGGTCCAGATCTTCCGGGCAGGTATCGCATATTACCTTAGGGCTCTGCACGACCATGCGGAACAATACAGCATTGCCCGGGTCGGGAGTGATTGGGATATCGACATCCTTCTGGATGATATACCGGTACGGGTCGAGGCTGCCGAAGTAATATTCCCTGAACCGGTACCGTTCGTCCGGGGTTGCGTTGTACGACCAGTCCGCTGTTTCTGCCGCAGTTACATCGACCGGGATCCAGCCGTAGCCTTCAAGGTAATACTCCGCCCAGAAGTGCGGACCCTCCCCTCCGGGTATGAGCTGGTACCCGCCAACTGCCCGGGCCGGGATGCCCAGCGACCGGCAGAGTGCTGCAAAGTACATGCTCTGGGATCCGCAGTCTCCAAACCCGGTGTTGAGGACAAAGGAGGATTCGGGTGTGCCGGATGTTTCGAGCCAGATATGGGGGACGTGGCTGTAGGGAAGGGTGTCCATGATATGCCAGTAGATCAGCCGGGCCTGCAGGTACGGGTTGGTCTCGTTCCCAACAATTTCCATCGCCTTCTTCTTCATTTCCGGGGTAATCACGATGTTTTTACCGGCTGCCGTGTATTTCCGGTATTCGGCATCGCTCTTGTTGTAGGTCTTCACCTTCGCCGGGTCGATAGCAAACCGTTGTTCGGCCTGCGTGTACCAGAACCCGACACTCACATTGACAAAATCCCCGCTCTCCTGTTCGAGCGGGATCTCCATATACACCAGGCCGAGATCCGCGTGGGTATCGGGCGGGGTTACGACATACTTCGAGGGTTTGATGGAGAATACGGTGACATTGGCCTGGGAGCCGCTCTCTATGGGCGCTGGCACCCAGAGCCGGAGTGTACCGTTATTCGGGAGTTCTTTCCGGGGGAGAGAGAGCGTTTCTGTGCCTTCCCAAGTGACCGGCTTGCCGTAGGGCCCGGTTGTAGTTACTGGCGAGGCCAGCACAACAGGAGTGAGCGAATCATACAGGGGTGTCTTTTTCATTACTGCCGTCTGTTTCTGCATCAGGGCGGTTTCGTGGAATGGGATATTACCCACGGTATCTGAGAAATACAACTCCTCGCTATCACTACGGATCCTGATGGTCCGGTTGTCGAGCAGCCATCCGGCCTTTTGTTCGGCAGATATACTGGGGAAAGCCTCTTCTACTGCCTGCTCAACTTCCGTGCGGTTGAGGTCGAACTCGATGGTCATGCGTTGGGCAGTGAAGGCCTTGTTCCGGGCCTGCAGGGCGGCAGCGGTGTTGCCGCCCGCAGCATAGTTCTGGTACGCCAGCGTGTAGAGGTTCGTGGCGGCCCGGTAGTTCGCGTTGGCGAATTCCACGCCGGCCTGTGCGTTAAGGGAATCTGGCCCGGCGACAGGGGTCTGGATTTTCTGTTCGGAGATGCAACCCGCAGTGAGGAGGGCGGCAAGCAGAAGGATGCATGTAATGATCAGGGTTCGTTTCATGGAGCACCGGTGTTTGTGTAAAGTTACTTCGTGTGGGGAGGGGGATTAAGGTTGGGGAAAGAGGATACGGGGAATGCAGCCACCGCCCTTTATGCGTCCACCCGGTCATAAGAAATCTGAAGGTTCGCTTTTCTGGCTCACGCTGATATTTCCCTACGTCATTATGGCAGAACAATTATCCTATCTTTTCTCCAACTTTCTTCCATGACTCCCGATAAAAAAACCGGAGAACGCCATCCTCATGAGGTCTTCTCCTCCACATGCGCCGGACACCTCGACTCCCGCCTGCGGCGGTTCATTTACCGCCCCGATCGCCTCGCGGAGCGATACGTGAAGCACGGCGACCGCGTGCTGGACTTCGGCTGCGGGCCGGGGTTCTTCACCCGCGAGTTTGCAAAGCGGGCGGGTGAGAACGGGCAGGTGGTTGCCGCAGATCTACAGGAGGAGATGCTCCAAATCCTGCGGGAGAAACTTGAGCCGGAGGGGCTCATGCCGCAGATCAGGACGCACAAGTGCATGCCGGACTCGATCAACCTGCCCCCGGACCTGAACGGCACCTTTGATGCCGCATTCACCATTTTTGTCGTCCACGAGGTGCCGGACCCGGCGAAACTCTTCCGGGAGATCGCGGCCCTCCTCAAACCGGGCGGGACGCTCTTCTATACCGAGCCCCCGTTCATTGTATCGGGCAGGGAATTCCGGGATAACCTTGCACAGGCTGAGGAGGCGGGGTTCCTGCAGGTGAACCGGTCGTTTTTTTTCGTGAACCGGGCGGCAGTGCTGAGGAAGGGGTGAGGGGGAGCGTGGATCTAAAGATAATACACGCCAGAAATCGGTCTTTCAATAATTTGTACAGTCCTGAAAAGTATTTCCTATATCAAATGTTGAGTCCGAAACAAACTCTACAATGAAGTTGACAAAGAAAAAGATTGATTGGATAATCCGTCAGAAAAAAGCAAATGAATCATCGGGTGTGATCGCAAAGATCCAGCACATCTTCCGGAGACGGGTCGATCAGCTTTGGAGACATTACCAAGTTACAGGAACAGTTCCCGTAATCGGCAAGCAGATGGGACGACCGAAGAAGCCGATCGCGATGAAATTTTTGATATCAAACCTTGATGAATAAACGCACTCAAAGTCTGCCAGAAATAATCCAGTGAAAGGGGGGGTCAACCACCGCCCCCCCCTTTTTTTTAAAAAAATCGCTCCAACCCCCCTCCCTCCGGATCGCAAGAAGGGCCTGCCCCCCCTTCCCAGCTTGGGAGATTCCCTGTAACAAATCAATAATACGTGTAGATTGCCCCGGCAATGCTGCCAAGATCGTTGCCTGCGGCCATCATGTCATCGACATTTTCAAAGGGCACATTGTTCACATAGATGGCAAAGACCAGCCGCTTCCCGTGTGAGGTGTCAACATACCCGGCAAGGGATTTGGCAAGCAGGATACCGCGGTTGTTCAGCGGATCATAGGTGCCGGTGGTGCCGGTCTTTGCATACACGTTACCGCGTGCCGGGCTGTCAGAGCTGCATGACGTGGCAAGGGACCCGTCAACCCCAAGGATGGGGAGTGCGTTCACGTACTTCTCGGCATACGGTCGTTTGGCCATCAGGGTCAGGAGCTCTGCAGCGGACCGGGGGGAGATGCGATCTTCGATCGCACCACCTTCACCATCCCCTAAGGAAACACCGCGTGTATCAAGACCGAGGGATTTGAGGATCTTTCCCTCTTCCTGCATGCCGTCGTAGAAACCGGTTTTGTTGGATGCTGCGGCAATCAGGGAGATGTAGGTGTCGGCATGGAGGTTCTGGGAGACCTTGAGTGTCAGTTTCACATCTTCTGATAGCGGGGGCGAGGTGAGTTCTGCAACCTTCCGCGCGCCAGTGTACGCAGCCGGTGCCGGGAGTTTTGCCGAAGGGTTATCCCCGGTTGCTGCAGCGACTACCCGGATTCCCTGCCGGCTCAATGCCTCGATGAAGAGCGTGCGGGCAAATGCGGCGGGTGTTTTTATGGGACAGGTCTGGTTGACCGGTCCTGCATCGGCAGCTATCGTTCCCTGTACAATAATTGTTCCTTTGGGTACTTCCGTTACGGAAATTTCGAGGGGATTTCCTGCCGGACCGGTCGTTACCTTATTGACGAGACGGTACGCAGCAGTCTGCGGCCGCATTTCAAGCGACGGGGCAGAACCGGGTGCTGCGGGGGAGAGGGTGATATCGATCTGGTCATCGTTGATGCTGATCGGGGAGATGACAAACGTTTTCCCAAGATCGGTCGTTTCGAACAGACGGTCATCAATGGCCACATCGGATACTTCCGTGATCCCGGCAGCATTCACCTGCGATGCGAGATCGTCAAGGCCGGCAACAGGATTGGTCTGTGTGAGGAGCGCCCCTTGCAGTGCATTTGCGTCACCGTGATCCATGTTGGTATAGGCGATGGTGCCATCGGGGAGCGTGCGCCCGCCCATATTTGGATCACCGCTTGCGACAAGAACCAGATTCCCGTTGAGTTTTCCGCTGCCATCGACTGAACCCATCGCGTAGACCGGGGTTCTGAACCGGTAATCCGGGCCTAGAGTTTCAAGGACTCCTGCTGATGAGAAAAGTTTTGTTGTGGATCCTGGCACATACATCTGGTCGGCATTGCTCTCGTAGAGGGTTGTGCCGGTTGCTGGATCAACGATGATAATTCCCCAGCTGGCATGCGTATACCGGGGAGCGCTCGTGATAGTGGAGAGGTTGCTCTCGAATGATGAGGATTCAGGGGCTGGCACAGGAGAACTCGTGCATCCCGCCGCGATCATAAGAGCGGCCAGCAGGAATATCATGATAAGCACCGGAAAGGATCGGACAAATGGATATGATGGCATGGGTATCAAACCTTGTTTCTGATCTGAAACATGATAAACTGACAGATCCGATGGGGGAGAGACCAATGCACGGGAGGTAACAAAACCGGTCGTAGATTCCGGCAACATGGGCAAAATCTTTTTCGAACTGCCGTCCCATAACAAACATTCAGAAAAAACGGCCTGTCACAAGGCCATGGAAATCCCGATCAAATCACCGTTTCCCGTGTTTTTACCATGATGGATCCAAAAGAGACCTTAAGTGAGGACGATATAACAAAAGGACTCTCGTTTGTCTTAAGGGACGGGCTCGCCACGCAGGCAATGGTCACGTTAACCAGCGGGATCTTCCTTGTTGCATTCGGTCTTCAGCTGGGCGCGTCCAATACAGTAATAGGGCTGCTTGCGGCAATCCCACCGCTTACCGAGCTGATCCAGATGCCCGCCATCTCAGTTGTGGAAAGGATCCGCAACCGGCGACTGGTCTGCGTTAGCGCTTCGATTGTCGCACGGCTCTTCTGGATCGTCATTGCCCTCATCCCGTTCCTCTTTGGTATGGCTGCCGCTGTGCCCGTCCTGATCATGTCACTTGTCCTCTACGGGAGCATCTCTGCCATCTCCCACTGCAGCTGGAATTCCTGGATGCGCGACCTTGTACCCCAAGAGATTCTGGGCAGCTTCTTCTCCCGCCGCATGTCTCTGTCCCTTGCCCTTGGGATCGTACTGTCCCTTGTTGCCAGCGTCCTTATCGATTTCATCCAGAGGAATCCGGCCTTTCCCCCGGGCACTGCCTACTCGGTCATCTTCCTTGGCGGTTTTGTCGCCGGGCTGATGGGGATCTGGTATATGTCAAAGATCCCTGAACCACTGATGAAGAAGATCACAAAAGTCCCGCTTCTTGACCAGATCCGGTCTACGTTCCGTGATGAAAACTTCTCCCGGCTGATCGCCTTTTTAGGAGCATGGAACTTTGCCGTCAACCTTGCAGCTCCGTTTTTTACGGTCTACCTGCTTGTCATGCTCAACTTCGATCTCACAGTTGTCATCGCGTTTGCCATCCTCAGCCAGCTCTCAAGTGTATTATCTTATGGCATGTGGGGCCGTATTGCAGACCGGTTCAGCAATAAGTCCGTCCTGCGGGTCTCGGGCCCACTCTTTATGATCTGCATCCTTGGCTGGACGTTTACGACAATGCCCACCCGGCACCTGCTGACCATCCCGCTCCTGTTCGTCCTGCACATCCTGATGGGAGTGTCTACGGCGGGGGTCACGCTCGCATCGGCAAACATCGGGCTCAAGCTTGCACCCCACGGCGGCGCAACCGCGTACCTTGCCACGATCAACATCACAAACTCCCTCGCAGCCGGCATCGCACCGGTCATAGGCGGGATGTTTGTCGATTCGTTCAAGGTAACCGAACTCTCGTTCACCCTGAACTGGAAAAGCCCGGGGACTGCTTTTGCCATTCAGACGCTGGACTTCCAGTACTGGGACTTTTTCTTTGTCTTTGCGTTTCTGATTGGGATCTACTCAATCCACCGGCTCGCTTATGTCAAAGAGGCCGGGGAGGTGGAGGACCGGCTTGTCGTCCAGGAACTGATAGCGCAGGTAAGCCGTGAGATGCGCAACCTTTCTACTGTTGGCGGCCTGCGGTACATGCTCAGGTTCACGGTGCTGGGGAGCACCGATACCATAACAGGAAAGGATGAAAAAGGTGCAGAGGATAACGAATCCCCAGTGCAGAAATGACCGTCCTTTTTCCCGGCAGTTCCCGTCCCGGCTGGGGGACAGAATTACTCCCCGAAGTGAACTCACCGTGAAACGGCGGTATCATGTATGCAGGCAAGGGGTACCCCCGTTCATCTTCAGTGCTTCTCCTCCGGGCGCTGGGCTTCATGGCCCCCCAACCTATCCGCCCGCCATTGAGCATCCTTCGGGTACGTAAAACCGCTTCCCGCCGCTTAAGGCTTTTCCGCAGAAGTTCCGGCATGTGGCCGGCCGTGTCTCGTAAATAGCACAGCCCCACTTCCGTGTTCCACTGCCGTCAGGCTCCTCCTCGCGCAGGTGCTGGCAGGGTGGGCAAGGAAATAGCCGCCTTCTTCTTTGAGCCCGCGCTCGCGAAGATAATGCAGCTGGTGGGGTTTGTACTGCCAGACAAGGATAATGGGGAGCCAGCGGCAGCATTCGCCGCAGCGGTTGCAGGTACCGGCTGCCGGGATTGGTTGGGAAGGTTTCATTGTAATACTTCAGTGTACCGGAATGAACAAACTTCCGGGACGGGCTATTTGTGGTACGGCTCGCCCCTGATGATCCGGAATGCCCGGTACACCTGCTCCACGAGAAGCAGCCTGGCCATCGGATGGGTGAAGGTCATTTTTGAGAGCGAGAGCCGCAAGTCGCTCCGGGCAATGACGGCCGGGGAGAGACCAAGGTCCCCACCGATCACAAACGCCAGCTGGTTCTGCCCGGAAAGTTCCCATTCCCGGAATGATGCGGCCAGCTCCTCGCTCGACCAGCTGAGCCCTTTGACATCAAGAGCGATGAGAAATGAGCCTTCCGGGACCGCAGCAAGGATGCGTTCACTTTCCTTCTCCAAGGCAATTCTTTCAACGGAGGGGGTGGCAGATGCCGGCCGCTTTTCTTCAGCGATTTCAACAATCTGCAGTTTCATGTACGGACGCAGACGTTTCTCGTATTCTGCTATGCCGTCCTGCAGATATTTTTCCTTGATCTTACCAACGGTTATGACACGGATCTGCATCAATCACCTGTGAATAACGTACTTGTCGTAATAAAGTAATTTAAACAACCTGTAACAGATCTCAACGGGCACATGCCGTAAAAATGAATTATCCGAAAATCTGTTTTGACTGCTCCAGTGCATCAACTGCAGGAAGCTTTTTTCCGGTAAGGAATTCGATACATGCCCCGCCACCGGTTGAGATATGGGTGAAGTCCTTCTCGATACCGAGTTTTTCAATCACCACTGCGGTGTGTCCCCCGCCTACTACAGAGAATTCAACATTGGAAGCTGCCCTCAGCAGTTCATAGGTACCGGTGGCAAAGTCCGCATCTTCAAAGACACCGGCCGGCCCGTTGAATACCACGGTCCCTGCCTTTTTAATCGCCTGGACGAGGGTTGCAACTGCGTCCATGCCGAGATCTAATACGGGTGTATCGTCCGGTATCTTATCTATCGCATACTCGACCCGGCGGTTATCCTGCCGGACAGCAACAGATTCTGGCATCACAACCCGGTCGCGATAACGGAGAAGAATCTCTTTGGCCTTCTCGATCTCCGGCTGGTATTTGAGCTGGGCGATCAGCTGCGTGGAGGGTTTGCCGATATCGTAACCAGCAGCGATTAAAAAGACATTGGCCACCACCCCAATGACGATGACCTGATCGGCAATCCCATTGTCGAGCACATGCCGGGCTACATCAATGGAATCATCCACCTTGGTGCCGCCAAGCACCATGCAGACCGGACGGGGGGCTCCGGAGAATACTTTTGAAAGGGTGGAGACTTCCTTTTCCATAAGAAGTCCCCCCGCTGAACGCATGACCAGAGGAAGGCCTACAACCGTGGGTTGCGAACGGTGTGCAGTACCGAATGCATCATTGACAAAGACATCCGCCATTGCGGCCAGCTTCTTTACCAGATGTGTCTTTTTGGCTTCTTCGGGTTTTAAGGTCAGGTTCTCCTCTGCATTGAACCTGACATTTTCCAGCATCACCACCTCACCGCTCTTCATCGCGTGTACGGCTTCCCGGGCATGCCGCCCGAAAATGCTGTCAACAAAGGTGACCGGTTTTCCGAGCAGGTATTCAAGTTTTTCGGCATGGGCTTCTAAAGAAGTGAAATCTTTCTTGCCGGGTCTGCTCTGGTGCGTGACGATCACGACACGGCTGCCAGAAAGGGCACGAATCGTGGGAAGGTGTTCCCGGAAACGTTTGTCATCAAGAATAAGATTGGAAGTGGGGTCTATCGGGGAATTGAGATCGAGCCGGAGGAGCACGGTCTTTCCCTCACACCCCAGTTCCCTGATGGTTCCAATCGGCATCAATACCTCATGAAAAATTATGCGGTGTTCCGGGATTTGATCTTTTTCATCCGGAAGAGTTCTTCTCTTTCCATCTCATCGAGACGCATCTTGATAAAGTCCCGTGCTGCGGTAAGTTCCGGTATAACCTTGTACTCCAGTGCATTGACACGGCGTTTGGTCTTTTCAATCTCATCGAGCAGGCGCTTCATCGTGGTCTCGATCTCGGCACTCTCGATGATCGATTCTACGAGATCTTCAAACGCTGATGCAGTTTCATCAATCACAGTAGAGGTGCCAAGCACCCCATAACCGCGATCGACAAGACTCTTTTTGACCTTGGATGATTCGATCTGCGGGACGACCACGCCCATGATGTTCTTGCTTTTCAAGGTGATTTGGGGTACTTCTTTGACCGAGAAGGCAGCGGATTTCACACCGATTGCACCTTCAACAGTGTTTGCCACAGCCATCATCTCGACCGCTGTTGCGTACTTACTGAGGAGGTCGCCCCGGGTGTCCTTTGCATTTTTTAAGATCTTGAAAAATTCAAGGATCAGTCCATCGCGCTTCATTTTAAGGATCTTATAGCCACGTTCCGAGAGCTGGATCTTCCGCTTTAAGTTGATCAGTTCGGAACGGGTTGGCTTGATATCGCGCAGGGCCATTGTACTTCTTACTCCTTCTTTGCACCAGTGCGGAACTTCGGGTGGTACTTGTTGATGGTATCGCGATCGATACGGGTCAGCTGTTCAACCGGTAATGTCGAGAGTAAATCCCAGCCGAGATTTAAGGTATCCTCAATCGTCCGGTCCTCGTCTAATCCCTGGCGGACAAACCGGTTCTCGAAGAGATCGGCAAACTCTAAGAGCAGCCGGTCACGTTCGGAAAGGGCATCCTTACCAACGATGGCGACAAGGCCCCTGAGATCGTTACCCTCTGCGTACCCGGCGTACATCTGGTCGGAGACCTTCTTGTGGTCCTCGCGGGTTTTTCCCTTCCCGATACCGAGATTCATCAGACGGGATAGCGATGGCAGCACGTTGATGGGCGGGTAGATACCTTTGCGGTGGAGATCCCGGTTGACCACGATCTGCCCTTCGGTAATGTAACCGGTCAGGTCAGGAATCGGGTGGGTGATATCGTCACCGGGCATGGTTAAGATCGGGATCTGTGTAACCGAGCCTTTCAGCCCCTTAATGATACCGGCCCGTTCATAGAGACAGGCGAGATCCGTGTACATGTATCCCGGGTAGCCACGGCGTCCGGGCACTTCTTCACGGGCGGCACCAATCTGACGCAGCGCTTCACAATAGTTGGTCATATCCGTCAGGATGACAAGCACGTGCATACCCAGCTCGAAAGCCAAGTACTCTGCGGTTGTCAGGGCAAGACGCGGCGTGATGATACGCTCGACTGCCGGGTCATCTGCAAGGTTTAAGAACACCACTGCACGTTCAAGAGCGCCGGTGCGTTCGAAGTCCTGCATGAAATGGTTGGCCTCTTCCTTGGTGATACCCATTGCAGCGAACACTACGGCAAAACTTTCGGTTGAACCGGGCACTTTTGCCTGGCGTGCGATCTGCAGAGCAACTTTGTTGTGCGGTAGACCTGCACCCGAGAAGATCGGGAGCTTCTGGCCACGGACAAGAGTGTTGGTACCGTCAATGGTCGAGATACCGGTCTGGATGAAATCCGACGGGTTTGACCGTGCATACGGGTTGATAGCTGCACCGGTAATATCGAGGCGCTTCTCCGGCACAATCTCCGGACCGCCGTCGATCGGCTTACCGCCACCCGACAGGATCCTGCCGAGCATATCTTTTCCCACGGGCATCTTGATGGTTTCTCCAGTGAAGCGGACGCCACTGTCCCTGCCGATACCTGCTGTGGATTCAAAGATCTGGACAACGACCAGCTCATCGCTGGTATCAAGTACCTGCCCGCGCTTGGTTGAACCATCGGATAGGATGATATTGACGAGTTCCCCGTACGCAATCGGTTCGGTCTTCTCCACAAAGACGAGTGGACCGGCAATCTTGTTGATCGTTCTGTATTCCTTCATGCTGCCGACCTCAGTGAATTGAATTCCTCATCCATCTGCTTCTCGATCTTTGCCAGATCGGATTTGTAGTCCTTGATGAACTTGATCTGGGGCAGTTCGTTCTTTGCCTTGACCGTGTTGATCTGGGTCGGGCTGACACCAGCGATCTGTGCCGAGTACGCGAGATCGGCAAAGAGTTTGATCGCCTTCATCAGGTCGTACTGTTTCTTCATGTCACAGAATGTGTCGACCGCATCGTACGCATTCTGCTGGAGGAAGATCTCACGGATCATACGGGCAACTTCGATAGTCACCTGTTCTGATTCGGGGAGAGCATCGGAACCGACCAGCTGGACAATTTCCTGTAACTCGGCTTCTTTCTGTAAGACTTCCATGGCCCATGACCGGATCTTGTTCCAGTCGGGAGACACTTCCTTGTCATAGTAGTCATGGAGGCTCTCTAAGTAGAGCGAGTAGGAGTTTAGCCAGTTGATGGCCGGGAAGTGCCGGCGCTGGGAGAGCTTGGCATCAAGCGCCCAGAAGACCTTCACGATACGCAGGGTGTTCTGGGTGACCGGCTCTGAGAAATCTCCGCCCGGTGGGGAGACTGCACCAATGACCGTAACTGAGCCACGGGCACCGTTTAAGGTTCTGACAAGCCCGGCACGTTCGTAGAACTCAGACAGCCGTGCTGCAAGGTATGCCGGGTAGCCTTCTTCACCGGGCATCTCTTCTAAACGGGATGAGATCTCACGCATGGCTTCTGCCCAGCGGGAAGTTGAGTCTGCCATTAAGGAGACATCGTATCCCATATCCCGGTAGTATTCCGCAATGGTGATACCGGTGTATACCGATGCTTCACGGGCTGCGACCGGCATGTTTGAGGTGTTTGCAATGAGCACCGTCCGCTCCATTAACGGTTTTCCCGTCTTGGGGTCTTCCAGGTGCGGGAACTCGGTGAGCACTTCAGTCATCTCGTTGCCGCGTTCACCACAGCCAATGTAGACTACGATCTCGGCATCCGACCACTTGGCCAGCTGCTGCTGGGTAACCGTCTTGCCGCTTCCGAATGGTCCGGGAATTGCTGCGGTACCGCCTTTTGCGATCGGGAAGAGCCCATCGAGAATACGCTGACCGGTGATCAGCGGAATCGTCGGGTTCATCTTCTCTTTCACGGGGCGGGGGATACGGACCGGCCAGCGCTGGATCATCGGGTACTCGCGCCCGTCTTCGAGAATACAGATGATCTCGTCAACGGTATAGTCACCGCTCTTGATAGTCTTGACAACACCCGGTTTTTCTTTCGGGGGCAGCATGACCTTATGGACAATATTGGTCTCCTGCACTTCGCCAAGGATTGCGCCGGCCTCGATCTTGTCACCGGATTTTACCAGTGGCTTGAATGTCCATTTCTTCTCGTGGGAAAGACCGGGCGCAGTTACACCACGCTCGATGAAGTTGCCCATCTTGTCCACAAGTACGGAAAGGGGGCGCTGGATACCATCATAGATACTGGTCAGCAGGCCCGGACCGAGTTCAACTGCAAGCGAAAGCCCGGTGTTTGAGACCGGTTCGCCGGGCCTGATGCCGGAGGTATCTTCGTACACCTGGATGATGATATTGTCACCTTGGATCTTGATGACTTCTCCCATCAGCTCTTCTTTGCCGACCTTCACCACATCGTACATGTGGGCGTCAAGGTTGACTGCCGTCACGACAGGGCCGGCGATTCTTTTCAGAACCCCTTGTTTCTGTTCCTTTGCATGTTTGGTTTTTACTTCCACAGATCAACACCCACCGATCTCTTGATTCTCTCTCTCATGGACAATCCCCCTTCCTCAGCACCAATGGCGATCACGGTCGGCTTTACGGAATTTTCCAGAGTCTCGCGAAGCCTGCGGGGTACTTTTTCCATGTCGCTGCTGTTGAGGACGAGAATGCCGACCTGCCCATCCTGCAGCACGCTGGTGATATATTCATTGCGTTTTTCGTCGTTCTCTGCGGCATACGTTTTACGGATGCCTGCAAGACGAAACCCGAGAATGAACTCACTGTTGCCGATTACTGCAATCTCCATTCAGATCACCAGGTACTTCATTATTTTGTCTGCCGGAAGCCTGGATTCTTTGCCGCGGGCAATCGCACGCAGGTTGAAGACTTCGTACTTCTTCTTCTCGAGATACACGAGGATCGGGTGGATGGAAAACGGGTTTCTCTTGGACATCTTCTCCATCTGCTCCAGCTGCACACGGGTAAGGCGTGCCTCGATATCATGGGAGCTTTTATTTCCCTTCAGTTCATCAAGGAGAGAATGCAGGGTATCGTTGCGGATGTTTGCCCTGATCATGTCAATGAATTCATTGAGGTCCTTGATATTGTTCAGGCTGGTAAAGTTCAGGAGGGAAAGACTACCACCAGGGATAAACATATCGCGGGCATCTTCCTCAAGATCATCCTCACGGAGCCGAAAAAGGGTCTTGACATTCTTAATGTCAATATCGAGCTGGATGTAGGCAAGGAACGATGCCCCGCCTTTTACACTGGCTTTTGCACCCGCTATGATGTTGGCATAGAGGTGCTTGTAGAGCTCGTTTTCCATATGGGAGAACGATCCGCTTTCCTTTGCCGCAGGATATTCACGGGCAAGAACCGGGTACATCCGGTGGGTCTTGAGCATTTCGATGATCCGGTCCGAACTCTCCTCTGATAGCATCCGGTCCAGAATAACCTTGTCAAGACTGCCGGCAGGAATAAGGATCTCCTTAATCTTGCCGGGCTTTTCGCCCTGCATCTTACCGCGGAGGATCGTCAGGACATTCTGGATATCCCAGCGGCGGAGGTACACCTGCGTGAACTGCTTTAAGTTCCCGGGAGTGATCTCCTGGATTTTCTGGTACTCCTTTGCCAGGTTCCAGCTTAAGGCGACTTCGATTAAGTCGATTCCTTTGAAGATAGTTCCGAGCTCGTCGATCTCCTGTTTGTATTCAGTTTCTCCAATGATGCGGGTGATCTCAGAGACGCTCATGTTGAGCATCCGCTGGTACTCCTCTCTAGGGAGGAGTTTTGCCTTCCTCATTCGCATCCTGGTACACACGTAGATATACGGTGCTGAAATATTCACACCCATACGTGGTCCCCCTTATCCAAACAGGATGTCTGATGCATCCTTCAACCCGGATTCCCAAACCTTCGCAAGGAATGTACGGTAGCTGTAATCAATCTGCAACGCCCCCCCCTCACTTTCGATAAGGATACCCCCGTCGATACCGACGGGTTCCCCGACCGTGAATTTAGAGAACTCTGCGTGCTCTGAGAGGACGGCCTTTACAGTGACGACATCCCGGGCATTGCAGTAGATCTTCCCGGAGGGGATCTCCTTTTTAGCCTTGGTGAGGAGTTTCTTGATGGCTTCACGATGGAAGCTTTCAGGGAGTGCAGCGATATCTTTGCGGGTGGCTTCGTACACCTGGTCGAGAAGCGCCTTCTGGGTGTTGAGGAACTCACGCTTGACAAGGAGGTTTGCAGCAGATACATCCTGGCTTATCAGGTGTGCTGCCTGCTTTTTGACATCCTCATCTGCTGCAAGTTTGATCGCTTCGGACCGCTTGGTTGCGGCAGCCACGATCTGGTCAGACTCTGCCTGCGACTCTGACCGGATCTTCTCCGCTTCGGATCTGCCTTTTGCCCTGATTTCTTCTACTACTGCTTCCAGTCCCATTGTTCTCTCCGTTTTATAAGAACAACAGCAGGAGACCAACGACAAGACCAAAAATGACGATGGTTTCCGGGATAACGGTGAAAAGCAGGCCAAGACCGAAGAAGTCCTTGTCCTCGGCGATTGCACCAACTGCTGCTGCTCCGATACCCATCTCGGCGATACCGGTACCGATCCCGGTGAGACCGACGGCGAGACCTGCACCGATTGCCTTCATTCCAGCCTGCTGTGCCTGAATCATTGCGAGATCTGTTGTTGCTACTACTAATTCTGCTGCCATAATTTAATCCTCCGTAAATCTGCGTTTCATCCCGAAGGGGATGTACTTCTTGCCTCCACCTTTGTAGAACTTGGTGAAGAATTCAACATAGTGCAAACGAATTGAGTGGAGCCCGCCACCCAGGAGAGTCAGTGCGATATTAAGGGTATGTCCAAAGAGGAATATTCCCAGACCGACGAGGATCATCACAATACTCATGATCGTGAAGTTCTCCAGCGCCGGGCTGATAAACATCTCAATCGACATATAGTTCACGACCATTGCGATAGCGACCCCTGAGAGGCCGACCGCTACGAGACGCGCGTATGAGAGCACGTGGGAAACGATCGTGGGCAACTCGATCACTTCGAGGATGGATTCCCGTGCAATGAGGATGATACCCACAAGGATGAGAACTCCTCCAATGATGTGCCCTACGTTCAGGACGGACACGACGACCGGAAGCCCGGTAAGGTTGGGCATCAGCGGGATTACGGCGCTCGACCAGATTGCAAGGATAATACCCCACATCACGGCAAGCCATCCGAAATTGGCCATGACTGCCAGGGTGCGGTGGTGGCCGTGATCCTGTTTTGCATGGTTGTACATGCCGAGCAGCCTGCCCAGCGTGATATGCAATATACCAATCCAGATAGACAGGACCATCAGTTCGGGGATGTTCGGACCGTGTCCCCCGGCCTCAGTCATGAGGTGCCGGGAGTACAGGACGGGGTTCCATCCGGGAATTGCGAATCCGAGAAATTCGCTGTAAACGATACCAAAGAAGATACTCGATATGCTGGCATTCCGGAGAACTGTAAGCAACTGCTCTCCAGCCTCGCCTTTCAGGTACTTCCGGAGCCCCAAGGACATAGCAAGGAATATCAGCCCGTACCCGACATCCCCGACAATCATTCCGAAGAACAGCGGAAAGACGATCGAGATCATCAGGGTCGGATCGACTTCCGTGTACGTGGGCCGGGAGTAGACATCCATAAGCACCTGCGAGGGTTTTGAAAACGACGGGTTGTTATACTCGACGGGGACGCTGTCGTGTTCGAAGTCAATAGGTAACACGGTGACAAGGATTTTCCCGCCGGTCACTTTGACAAGCGCATCACTTAAAACGTCAACACGGTCTGCAGGAACCCACCCTTCTGCGAGAAATGCCTCACTGGTCATCGCAAACCTGAGCGGGGCTTCGGCCTTGTCAACGTCGGCGTTCATCAGTTCTTCACTGGCTGCAAGGAATTCGATCTGCTCCTTTTTCATCGCTTCAAGGTGTTCCTTTATCAGAACAACCTCCTTTTTGTGAGCTGAAACCTGCTCTGTGTAAAGGTTCAGAAGATCCTGTGGCACCCCCTCACCTTTTGGAACCGGAACTGCAGCAAAGTTTGCCTGGAGCAGACTCAGCTGTACCTTTCCACTATGCTCAGCAGGTGCAAAAACTGCAATGAAATTCCCTTCCTTTGCGTGTGAAAAATAGGTCTCATTCGGAACAATCAAATCAGGACTTTTTGAAACTCTGCCGGTAAATACAGCAATGTTCTGATAGCCGCTGTACATCTCAAGAGGAAGAGGAATCGCGGCAAACGGTTTGAGTTCGTTGATCTTCTGTTCAAGATCTTTTACCGCATCTTCACATGTTGATTTTTTTGCCTGAATCTGTTCCACTTCACTTACAATCGCAGAAAGTTTTGTATCAATGGTTTCCCTGAGTTGCTGGACCGGTACCATCTTCTGGGGCATAACATCCTCCAATTTAACACCGAAGGTGTTCTCAATAGAGCGGATCCTGATCAACTTTGAGGCTGCCTCGCTGGCACCGGGAAGAGGCGTTCCTATCTTTACACCTTCATACCCCTCCATTGTCTGTTCTACGAATTCTTCGATATGGAATACATTCTGGCGGTATAATTCCTGAATAACCGGCTCCATTTGATTTTTGGATCCCGTAATAAACAGGTGGCTCATCTGCCTAGGCTTCAACATGCAGCTGCTCCTTGAACCTCGCTACCAGCAGCTGCACTGCTTTTGTAACGTGCGGTGCTCCTTTCTCCCTGATTGCTGCTGCGCGCTGATTGCCACTTTTTATGATTTCAGCGTGCTTAAGTGCCGCCTGGTGTCGTGCTTCTTCCAGTTTCAGCTTTTTGTATTGTTCAGCATTACTCTGCGCTTTTGCGACCAGATTATCAGATTCGAGCTCAGCCTGGGAATGCTTATGCTTCTTCTCTTCCTGGGCCTTGCTGATCACCGATTGGTACTCTTCTTCAGCTTTCTTGATGTCTTGTAGGACCTCAGTCTTCATCCAACCCCCCTCTCACGGCAGTACAATAATTGGTAAAAAAAGGAATATATGTATTGTTATTTACGATCAGGATTATGCCATCCGTACAAAAATCTTAAAAAAACCGGGATAATCAGGAAAATTCGGTTTTAATCTGGCATTTTACTCTTTGGAGAGATATTCCCGCAGGAACAGGGGATATCTCTACTCCCTGCCCTGTACCTTTGAGGGTTATGCCAGCGAGCTCGTCACTCGAACAGATCAGGTGCTGTTCCGGGTGCGTACCACGCTGGATCGAGCAATTGGTAGAAATCTCCGGTCCAACGGATACCACATAGGAGAGTCGTTTTGATCCCGGATGGGCTTTTTCGAGCACAAGCAGTGGCATATGATACCCTCTTACGAGTTCGATGAGCATCATCGCCGGCTCAACTGCCCCCCCTCCTGGTGCGGAAACCGCAACCAGATCCTCAGGATTAACACCCTGAACATATTCATTGACAGGGGTTTCGATACACAGGGCAAACCGGGTCCTGATTTTTGCTACCAGTAAAAAAGAGTGCGTCCCTGAAATGAGCAGCAGCTCATCATCAAGGGGGAAATTCATATTTCAGTCACTTCTTCTGACTGGCAGCTCGGACAGATGGGGTTTTTCCCGATACCCTTGAATCGCTCACTGCATTCATTGCACCGGTAATCTTTCGGCTTTATCCGATCCGGGGGAAGATCTATATCCATTGGTCCGCCAACACTACACATGTCCAGTTCACCTCACTACGAGATCTCTTCTGCATTATTTAACTCTATCTGAAAAGGGACAGCTTTTTCGGACTCTTTGTTTTACTCCTCATAAAACGAGAACAAAATTGAAGATAACCAATGTGATTATGACAAGGATACAGGAGTGTTTTATCCCCGCTTCAAGAGACACCTCTCCCATCTGCCCGGCAATAATGCCGGAGAAGAGTGCCTGTATAAGACATGCATGATACAGAATCCGGTTGATGGTCATGATCGGAATCGATCCTATACCCGATAATGCCCCGACCGCGGGAATCCCTTTAATCGTGATATTTGCAAGCACAGGGAGGAACTGAGTGCATAATACCCCCACGACAAAGAGGAATACAAAGAACGAAAGGTACACAATTGCAGTGTAGATAAACATCTCGATGAGGCGCTCTTTTTTGAGCACTTCAGTCATCTTTGCATCGCTTGCGGCAATCGATAGCACCACAGAGATCTGTCCACTCATCTCGCTTGCTTTGGTAATCAGTGTCACTGTCCGTGCAATTGAAGGGGTGCTGACCCGTTCCTCAAACCGCACCAGAGCTTCGGTGAAGTTGGCCCCCCATTCCATATCCCGTTTGATTCTCCGTATTTCATAACTCAGGAGCCCAAGGTTGGTGTTCACCATGATCGCTATCGCCTGTGCGATGGTGAGTCCCACCTGGTTGATGCCCGCCATACGTTCAAGGAAGTCAGGTATGAGCGACTGGATCCCCAGCACTTTCCGGGACCAGATCTCGTAAAAGATCGCATAGGGTATGAGCACGATAAGGAGACCAATAACTATGTGATCATCAACGACAGAAATGAAAAGTTCCTCATTTCTATAATGGGGAATGTTCAACAGTACAACTCCGATATATATGAGAGCAATGGGCACCGTCACATAGAGGGTATGATTCACATTATTTACAAAATTCTCAAAAGGATGCTTGAGATAATGGATCAGATCTCTGAGCTGGTCGTATTTTTTCATTTGTGAATACAGTTGCTCATCGTCCTTCTTTTTAAGAATGGTAACTTCCGAAAAAGCGTGAAGCCACTTTGTTTTTATGTATCGCTCAGACTTTTCCGCCTTTACTGATATGAGATCGAGAAGAAGGATGAACACCACTGACCCGATGGGAATAATCGCATAGGATAATACTGACAGCTGGAGAACCGCGCTCCCGCCCATCATCCCCATAACAACCATTATGATTATCAAAAAGAGCGGGCCTGCCACAAAAAGGGTCACATAAGATTCCGCAACAAGGGACAGGATGTTGAGAAACTGTTTTTGCTCTAATTTTGCTTCTTCCTGGTACATCCTGACCCGCATGGAGAGAAAATCTGACATGTCCCCTCCGCTTTCAATAACTGACAGGAGATCCTCAAGAAAATTTTTTAGTTTTTCTGATGGAGTCGTATCAGACAGGTGATGGATCGCGGTAACAACATCGTACCCAAAAAAATCTGCATCTCTTACGATCTGGCGAAACTCTAAAGCAACTTCCCCATAAATATTTGCTCGATCAGACAACGATCGAAAAATTGTCATGAGCTGGGCACCCCCACGTCTCATCGCATACATATAAGCCACTGCATTGTGCAGAGTCAGATTGATCTTAATCGAGCGGCTTTTCTTCTCGATACCGGGCATGCGAAGCATAATTTTATAGCCAAGGTACGCGCCGATACAAAGCGCAACTATGACTAGGAGCGCCATAATATACTGCGGTGGATAAATGGCATTGAAAAGGACCGGTAACTGGATATTAAAGACATTATAGATGCCGATTCTCCCGGTCGGTATCTGCATGCCCAACAAGGGGCTGATTAAGTATCCCAGAAGGGCAAAAACGAAACCAGTCACTAGTGTGAGCTTGACCGATCGCCAGAGATACTGTTCGAGGGTCATCCCAATTCTGGCAGATATCAGATCTGAACGCAGGCTCTCATATCGCAGGGGGTCACGCGCTATCCATTTCCGGAGGTAGTTCCTGACAATCATCGAATTACCGTACGAAGATTAGAGATATTGGCCAGCACTTCTTTAGCATCGATTTGATATGCGTGGAAGAGGGATGCAACCGAGATATAATCCTTAATCCCCTGTCTTCTCATCTCTTCAAGGAGATTTTTCCGGATTGTAATCTCAGCCTCAAGCTGTTCACGAGTCCACCCTCGTTTTTCTGCTATGTCTGAATAGATCTGGGAGCGCCCGGTAAAACTTATCTTGTCATGTATGGGATCATATACAAAGACGTTGTTGACACGCATATTTCCTGTTGAAGGGTCTATGCCGGTAATCTCGACAACTTCCTGAACACGGCGGAAACGCTCTGTTCCATGGTAGATTAATGCCTGTACGCTGATGATGTTGAGTGCCTGCACCATATTTCTGGGTACATTCAACGGTTCACTCTCGAGACGGTGGATTGCAGCATCGACACTGCCTGCATGCATGGTGGAGAACGTGGTGTGCCCGGTATTCATAGCTTGGAAAAGGGTCTGGGCTTCAGCACCCCGCACTTCTCCGACAAGGATGTACTCGGGTCGTTGTCGCATTGCTGCCCTCAGCAGATCAAACATTGTGATGGCATTGCTACCTTCAGAAAGGGCATCACGGGTGATGCTGGCGATCCAGTTATCATGATACAGGGTAATCTCACGCGTATCTTCAATACTAACTACTTTGGCAACCTGAGGGATGAAGAGAGATACGGCATTTAACGATGTGGTCTTTCCAGATGCCGTTCCGCCGATAAAAAGCAGGCTTTTATTGTTCTCAATAGCCATCCAGAAGTAGGCGAGTGCTTCTGCATTGAATGTACCAATCTCTATGAGTTCAACAGGAGAGAACGGTTCCTCCCTGAATTTACGTATCGTAAATGATGTCCCCCGCGTAGTCACTTCAGAGCCGAACGTCAACTGGAGTCGCGAGCCATCCGGGAGTGTTGCATCGATAATAGGAGAACCTGTGGAGATGTGTTTGCCCGAACGCTGGGCAAGGGTGATGGCAAGCGAGTTGAGAACATCGGATTCAAAGGCGATATTTGTCCTGATGTTCCGATAGTGCCGGTGATAAAGGAAGAGCGGGACTTTATTGCCATCGCAGGAGATATCCTCAAGATTGGGATCCTTCATCAGGGGGTCAATACGCGACCAGCCTAAAAAATTCCGAATTAAAAAATACTGGAGCTTATGGCGGGCGGAACGTTCAAGCGTAACGCCATAATCATCGATGAGTTCATTCATCTTTTCGAGTAAGATGTACTTCCGATCTTTTTTGATCTCCTTTGACGACAGGATCAGTACACACCGGAGGTCCTCATACAGTCGTTCCAGAAGCTCATATTCAAAATCGGACAGGGACGGTTCGAACAGGAGGTACTCCCGCTGGTTGGTTTTTTTATTCAGGGCAATGATGATGAGCGAACACCCGTTTTCGATCCAATACTGGTCGATCTGCTCATACGTATCATCCACATTCGCTTCTACAAGTGTGCCGTCCCGTTCAAAGTCGTATTCGTCGATGACCGATTTTTTAACTCCTTTAAGCAGATGATAATAGTGGAGGTATCCTGCCTCGGGTTTTTTAGATTCCGGTGCGGGTGTTTTCTCTTCATCACCACCGGCAACAGTTTTTTTTGGTTCTGCAAGTGGATCAGCGGGTTCCTGTGCCCCTTTTTCCGACTGATGTTTTTTAAGCGAGTTTAAGAATTCAGAGATCTGCATACTGCACAAGCTCCCCATCCGAAAAATTACTATGTTCCCGAGCTATAATTCGGGAGATCATTCTATATAATTATGTGTCATTCCGGGAAATCCAGGGGTTTTTTGTCGTTTTTCCCGCAGGTCTGATGATTATGCTTTTGCGATCAGATATATTTATAACACTACCCATGAGAGTTTCTGTGAAGGAAATTCATTTATTAATAATGGGGGTTTATGCAGGAATTTGCCAGTAAAAAGATGCCTACCGGGATCCTATCACTCGACCCGATTCTTGACGGAGGAGTTCCACCGGGTTCTGTTATCCTTTTCCTTGGGGATCTCGGGGCGGGCAGCTACGAGTTTGTGTACAGTTCAATGATAAATCTGCTGGATGCAAAAAAACGTGATGCATTAAAGGATAAAACCGCTCCAAAAGAGCTCCGGTATATCACCTTCACAAGGCTCAAGGATGATGTGAAGCAGGAGATCGTCAATTCGCTGCATGTTGACAATGTAAGCCAGCTCGTGGAATCAATCCAGTTCGATGACCTCTCTGAACTCTATTTTGACAGAAGTGTTGTTCCCGATGAGTGGTACAGCCACAGTGATATCCTTACAAGAATGCAAAAGCGGTCAGGTCATGGAAATGTCTTTGTCCAGCTCTCAAACGTGATCAATACAGCACAACCGCAAAGTCTGATCATCATGGATTCCATCACCGATATTGCAGTACAATCCAATACTCCCAGCAGCTGGTCAAACCTTACCGGTGTTTTACGGGGTTTGCAGCGGGTGTCAAAACAGCGGGGCCTTACCTGTTACCTGCTGCTCACCCAGGGCATCCTGAATTCAGCTCAAGAGAAAGAACTATCAGACATTGCAGATGCAGTGATGCTCTTCAAATGGGAAGAGAGCACCGGTGCACGCAGGCAGCGGGTGATGTATTTTGAAAAGTTCAGAGGGGTTATGCCCCACTTAGAGGAACGCGATCTGGTGAAATTTGCGGTCCGCATTTCGACAACGAGTGGTTTTGAAGTGAGCAATATCCGGATGATTATATGACTGACGAACGGGTTAAAGTGGGAATCATTGGTCTTGACGATATGCTGGGCGGGGGATTGATTCAAGGCAGCATCTGTGCAATTATTGGCACGTATGGTACTGGCAAGACAACCTTTTCCCTTCAGTTTATATGGGACGGGCTTACAAGGGGAGAACGTGTCATCTACATAAGTCTTGAGGAACGCGAAGAAAGAATCTACACATACATGAAACAGAAGGGATGGGACATCACACCGTTTTTGAATAAAGCTCTCTATGTCATCAAGCTCGATCCCACGGATTTCAATGTTGCCAATAACCGGATCAAGAATGAACTCCCCAAACTCATCGAAGAAGTGAAAGCCAGCAGGGTGGTCATCGATCCGATCTCCCTATTTGAAGACCTGTTCGATACCGACTCTGAACGAAGGCAGGAGATGTACCGGTTTATCGAAGGGCTCCGTGACCGGAACTGCACGATCATGATGACCTCTGAGACCCACCGTGACAACGCGTTTTCCAGCCGTCACGGGCTGATCGAGTACCTGTCCGATACGGTGATCCTGCTCCGGTATATCCGCCCCTCGGATCTGACGGACGTGCACCTTGCCCTTGAAGTGGTAAAGATGCGGATGTCTGCCCATTCCCGTGAGATCAAGCCATACGAGATCGAGCAGGATCAGGTCATGGTTTATTCAGAAGCAAATGTGTTTTAAAAAATTATTGGAGGCTGAGCTGTAGAATTTTCGCAAAAGGCGGTGAAAGCCTATGCCGTTCAACTCACTGGGGCAGAAAAATGGAAAACAGCGCTTAAATAATTTCAAAAAAGATCTCTTTATACATCCAGTATTTTCAGGAGAAGAGTTGATTGGTATGACAAAAAGAGCAAAGGATGGCGAACATCTGCAGTTTCTGTTCAAGGTGATCCAGAGCAACTACATGGGCAACGTGCGGGGTCACCCGTACCGTGTGCTTGCCGTTCCCGGAGATTTCACCCTCTTTAAGTTTGCCGAGGTGATCATCACAAGTTTTGAATTTGAGGAGGACCATGCCTTTGGTTTCTATGACAACCTGACCCGCTGGAGCAATTCGATAGAAGGCTACGAGCTCTTTAGTGACGATGACATGGATCCCACGCCCGAATTTCCGGGAGTAAAAAAGACCCTGGTGAAAGACGTGTTCACGTATATCAAAAAGAAGATGCTCTTTTTTATCTCCGTCTCGGGAGATAAGAGGGGGCACGGGAAGACCCCGAACTTTAGGTCGGGGATGAAGTGCCTCCCTCTTTGTCGTCTAACGCTCCTATTGCCTGCTAACAATTGTATAAGTCAAAATGAACCGAGGTCA
>JAUSBW010000233.1 GCA_030651815.1 Methanoregula sp. | reverse complement strand
TCAGATGCTTCCTCGATATTGTCCCCTAAATAGAGATGGTGAATGAAATATAATCGCTTTAAAACTCGTACTTCGGTTTCGACTTTTTTTATGCGATCCTCTAATTCATCACGTTTAATCACGCGCTTAATCGAATAAACTGTTTTCTTGCCATCAATCATATATTATTTTATTATTTAAAAAAGTTATGTTATTTACTATATTAACCGAAAATCCGATGTGGAGGAGTTCTCCATTGTTTTGTATATGTGTGGAGTCCATCTCTTTTGGCGAAAAGTCCCGTTTTCTTATCCGGCTTGGGGCGATACACCTCAAACCCCGCCACCACATCACCAGTTTTAATAATTCCTGTACTGATATGTATCAATTTAATGGACTCAACGACTCGCGATCCCGCAGGGGCCAAACGTGCAGCAGGCTACAAGGCAGCAGAGATGGTAAAAGATGGCATGGTCATCGGCCTTGGCACGGGTTCCACAGTCATGTATACCATGGAGCGGTTATCCCAGCGCATAAAAAAAGGACTTGCTATCTCCGGTATTCCAACTTCTTTCCAGACGGCGATGCGGGCGCGTGAATATGGTATACCGTTAACAACCCTTGATGATCACCCGGTAATCGATCTCGCGATAGACGGGGCGGATGAGGTAGACCCGCAGTTGCGGTTGATCAAAGGCAGGGGAGCTGCGCATACCCGTGAGAAGTGTGTTGCCGCTGCTGCGCACCGGTTCATTGTTGTCGTTGATGAACAGAAGATGGTGGCCCGTCTTGATGGATTGGTTCCGGTAGAGATCGTTCCGTTTGCCATACGACCTGTCATGGATCAGTTGCAGAACATGGGTTGTACACCGGTTCTCCGGGAGGGCGTAAAAAAAGATGGCCCCGTCATCACTGATAATGGAAATTTCATCATTGATGCCAGATTCAAAAAGATCACAAAGCCGGAAAAACTTGAGGCAGCTATCGGCCTCATTCCCGGTGTTGTCGAGAGCGGGCTCTTCTGCGGGTTCACCCATAAAACCACTGTCATTATCGGTGGCGAAAAAAGATGCAGGATTATTCCTTAACTGATATAATCCCGTAATTTGTGGACAAGGGCGAGCTGGTTGTTCGCCTCTTTCTTCTTCTCTTTCTCGATGCTGTCCATAATCTGAAGGATTGGCTTTGCCAGCTCGTAGATTTTTACCGGGCGACCCTTGCTCTCCGCCTTGCTCTCGCGGTTGGAGATCCAGCCCTGTTCGAGCAGGTAGCGCATCGCAATGCTGACTTCCGGCTGGCGGAGATCGGTTCCCCGCTCAATTGCCCGTGATGTGGCTTCAGGTGTATTTGCAAGAAATACCAGCACCTTTGCCACATTTCTCTTGGTTCCAATCTCGATGAGAAGATTTGCAAACTCCTCTTCCTTTTCCGTGAAATACTGTACATTTTCGGTTCTCATACATCACATCCACACTATTTTTTTTTTAAAATTTCTTGGTCGTGTCACACAATCGGCTAAGATCTCGCTGCTAGCAAAGATACCTAAGCGTTCAAAGATATCAATCTTATCGAAAATGGATTCAGTAAACCCAACAACGAAACCGGTTAAGTAGCCGCCGCGGGGGCGTCCCTTCG
>JAUSBW010000229.1 GCA_030651815.1 Methanoregula sp. | reverse complement strand
TTGATTTCATCCCAACGGACATTAATTGAGGTTATATCTTGTTTACAATTCGGACACTCAAAATCGTCGTAACTCATTTCTTCACCTTCGATTCATTCTGGCTCTCCACACAATTGTTAGCGGCTGATAGGAGCGGTACCTTACAAAGAGGGAGGCGCTTCATCCCCGCCATAAATGGTGGGGTCTTCCCGTGCCCCCTCTTATCTCCCGAACCGGAGATAAAATACTTTTTTTTCTTTCGTGCACCTCACTATTCCTTACCAGGGGCGATTGGCATGTACTCCGGAACCATGGATCCAATAACCGGCAGTATGCCGCGCCATATCTTACATCCCGTATTGTGGGCACAGCCCATTCATTAAACCCGGTTAGCCGGGCTGTTACACATTAAGGATCATCTGCCGGGCATCATGTTTCTCAAATGAGGACAACCGTATGCCGAGAAGACGGATTGGACGGCCATTAAAAATATTCCGTAGCAGGGAGTGTGCACAGGAGCGCACAGTTTTTTCATCATCCGTATAATGCGGGAGTGTCCGGGCTTTTGTCTTTGTGACAAATTCCTGGTACCGCACCTTGATCGTAACCGTCCTGCATCGCAGGGATTCATCTAAAAGATTCCGGCATACATCCCGTGCCAGTGCATCAATGGTTGCAGCTATCACCTGCTCGTCGTTTGTATCTTTTAAAAATGTCATCTCGCGGGATACGGATTTCACACCATCCTGTTCTTTAACAATGTCATCATCTTTGCC
The DNA here is from genome assembly GCA_030651815.1 of Methanoregula sp. Lineage (GTDB taxonomy): Archaea > Halobacteriota > Methanomicrobia > Methanomicrobiales > Methanospirillaceae > Methanoregula. Next base: position 5,480 of record JAUSBW010000229.1, on the reverse strand, counting down.
GGCAGTAATAGACTGAAGGGTGATGGAAGAACGCCCGAACCGGGCAATCAGTACCTGAATGTCATATTCGGTGAGATCTTTAATCGTCCTGATGCCCGTCTCAAAGAGCTCCGCTTCTGCTTTTCTGCCAACACCGGGAATCTTTCGTACCGGTATCGGCGCAAGGAATGAGAACAGGTTTTCAGGCTCAACAACCGTGAGTCCATCGGGTTTGTCCACATCTGACGCGATCTTTGCCACCACTTTTGTCGGTGCAATGCCAATCGAGCAGGTGAGCCCAAGCTGCGTGCTGATATCATTTCTTATCCGGGCTGCAAGATCGGTTGCTCCCGGGTAACCCCCCAGTGCACTTACGTCCAGAAACGCCTCATCGATACTCACCTGCTGGAACGGAAGATCAAAAGATTTTAAGATCGCCATCACCTCAGCAGAGGCTTTGGCATACCGGGGAAAATGAGGGGGGAGAAAGACCGCTTGCGGGCAGAGAACAAATGCCTGCGAGATGGGCATTGCAGACCGTATGCCAAATGCCCGCGCCTCATACGAACAGGTGGAGACAACCCCCCGGCCGGTGCCATTTTTAGGGTCAGCACCGATGACTACGGGTTTTCCTTTGAACTCAGGGTTCTCCCGCATCTCGACTGAGGCATAGAAACTGTCCATGTCCAGGTGCAGGATGATCCGCTGATGATCTGTACTCCTCTCTTCCATAGTGAAATTCCCGCCCATGCATTCCTGTACTGAGCTGTTCATCATATCAGTTCGCTGCCGATGAGAAATCACTGATCCTGCACTGGTGCTGCCGAATCGTTTCTCTCAGCAATTCCCCTTCTTCGATAAACCGGGTTATGGGCAGGGAGAAAGAGTCAGAGATATGTGAGAGTGCGGCCCGGATATCTTCAAACTCCTGCGGCGGTTGTCGCATCGCACCCCTCACGTTCTCACGGACATTGAAGACGCCCATCGGCACATAGCCCCGGTGTGCCTCCCGGAGAATGATCGCACCAGCCTGCTCCTGTTGTCGGGCAAGGGCTTCGAGCACGGCCATCTTGCAGGAGTAGTAGCACCCGCCCAAATGAGAGTATTCAGTCTTCTTTTTGTATCCTTCATGATCAGAAAAGACAAGCTCTTCATTGCCCAGCACTTTCAAAAACGCCTCCGACCATTCGTACTGCCAGCCGGTGGGCATCAGGATGACAGCGTAATTGTTGTGGAGACTTGAGAACTGGTGAACCCGCCAGGTATCGATCACCGTATTTTTCTTCACATGGGTAAGGAGCCGGTCACCGATCATGGTGTCGCATGCCGTGATTGACCAGCGGGTGGGGACAAGGTGCCGGTTCCTGTCCAACCCAATAGTCCCGACAGAAAATGTTTTCTGAATGCTGGAGAATGGGACACCCTGCCGGTGCAGGCTGATGACTGCCTCAACAGATCTCAGGTCTGTATCATAGAACACTTTTTCGAGCTTGTTGTCCCATCTTCCGCTCTCGATCTCAAACCGCTCGATCGCTGCACTCGGGCCAAACGGTGTGTGCTCTTCAGAGAAAGATGTACCGGTAGGAATTGATGAGAAAGCCACTTCGCTTTCTATTGAAGATGAGGACAAGGAGATCTCCTGGAGTTTCTCGACATACCGCGAGCCGAGATCTCCAGCATTCACCATGGATTTTCCCCAAACGAGATTGAGCCTGTACCCGATGATCTCTTCCTGGGTGCGGCATTCGGTAATCCATGACTCGGGCATGTCCATGATCGCGGTGTCGCCATGCTGCGGGGCGATCATCGGGCCGGCATAGACATCCGGGTAATTCCAGCTGCCGATAAACACCGATGGGGGAGAACTTCCCTCCATCTCTTTTCCCACCTCCACCGATCTCATCTGCAGGGTGGGTGCAGTCAGTTGTTTGAGATATGCACCTTTTCCGATCATTGCATAGTCAGAAAGATAAGAGTGGGAGAATATAAGGGGCAGAGTGCGCAGGGAGAAAGTGAGGATTGCGGGAAAGTTTTATGAGATATCTCGCCACCATTTATACAATACATACCTTCATTGTCCTCAATGTCATACATATAACAAAGGAGTTGTCTGAATTAGACCCAATAACAAAGATGATGTAGATCCAAACGCAGTAAATGCGGACGGAACGCCGGTCGTCCGTGTCCGTCTTCCTAAGAAATGGGCCGGTGAGCAGTTTGCATTCGCTGACCTCATGATGGGGGCAAACCATATCCGGGTCCGGTGTTATGATGGCGTCACCCGCATGGGCAGGATCAAGGGAAAGATCAAGAAACGTGCCTGGATACGGGAAGGCGACATCGTGATTGTCACCCCTTGGAGTTTCCAGGACGAGAAGTGCGATATCATCTACCGCTACCTGCCGCCCCAGGCGGACTGGCTGCGTAAGAACCGGTATATTTAGATACTTTTTTTAATATGGAAATGGCTCTGCCATTTTCATGTGCCCGCATGCTTGTGGCAATAGGAATCATGAGATTTTTTACATTTTGGCATGGGTGCATACCCAAGCACAAAAAAACAAAAAAATGACTTTTACCATATACTCTGCCAGATAGCAAGCCCGAATTCGAGCGCAATCAGGATGATGATCACCCATTCAAGGAAGTTCGAGTGCTGGATGCGCACCTCATCTGAAAGCATCGAGTAGTTCTCCCGGATCACATCGATCTTCCGGGTCACACTCTCGCTCCACTGGCCACTGCGCAGCACTTTTAAAGCTGTTGCATACACGCGGGCATAATAGATATCTTCGGTCACTTTGATTAAGTTGTCAACTTTTTCGATGATCTCGGAGATCTCTGCATACATCTCCATCTGCTTTGCCATGATGGCATGATACTTGCGGCTCCTGCGGAACTGCGACAGCCGGTCGGCATGTTCGATGTCATCGTACATCTTCTCCATTCCGCGGGAGAGCTCACGATCATAATACCGGAGTTCGAGTACCTGTACGTTAGCAAACTCAATGAGGTCGATAATATCTGTGGGACTCTCCGGGTCACAGATGAGTGCCGAGTCCCACGAGAGCATGACGAGATCATCAACAGTATAACTTAGCGAGTTCTTTACAACCTCCTGGCGCATCTGCGGGGAGATCTTTGATTTTTCTCCGGTCAGGAGCGGGACCGGATCGATCGAATCATCGCGGCGATCGGTCACGTAGACTGTGTAATCTTCATAGAACTCAGGATCAATAGCGAAATTCTTGATATGGGGTTTGATGATCTCACCCAAGGTCTTGAGATACTGGACATAATACTCAGAAAGCCCCTCCTGCCCTGCAAACAGGAATGCGAGATTCTCAAGTTCATTATAATCAGCATCCCGGTCATCATGAACAAAACAGAAACTGATCGCGCCGATGTCAAACACCCGGGCAACCACCGAAAACTCAAATGTCCTGCCCTCCCGTTCCACCCGGATCGGGTGCATCTGGATCATGAGCGGCGGGTCCTCGATCATGATGGACTTGGGTTTGACCCGGACAAAACTGGTCCTTGCAGTAAAGTAGTTCTGGGCGAGCGCCCGCTCAAGCCAGTCGATATCGATCTCCCTGCCAATATCATAGATCCGGTACAGGCGCAGTGAGATCATGACTTTATGCCCCCTTCAGAGGACGGGATGCTTTGGAATCGGACTCGTGCAGCATGCTGGACAACTCTCTCTGAGAAAGTAACTTTAAAACAATAAAGGGATATGCCAACAAAAAGGGGACAGGAATAATCCTTTTTCCACACTTCAGGAAAATGCGGCTTTGAACTCGCCGGGTGTTTCTGGTTGAGCGCAAGTGCCTTATATAAAAACCTCGCACGGGCCAGTATGCCGCAGAAGAAGAAAAAATGAAAAGGTTAGTGGGTTTTTCGCATGCAGAAAGCAGCACAGCACCCACTGATCACAAGCTCACCTGCAGTGATTTCAAAGGACAGGGGTGATTTTGCCGTGGTGGCTGCACATCACCTTGGGGATTGTGTTTTTATCCGCCCCGCTTCTCTACCTGCTCATCTTCGATCCGCTCTGGCTCATTCCGGTCCGGTTCTTTCACGGTACCGCCACTGCGATTCTCGGCCCGGTCATCTCTGCTGTGATCGCCGAGCGATTCCCGGAAAACAAGGGTGCAATGCTCGGGCAGTACTCTTCGGCGACACTCGTGGGCCGGACGATTGCACCACTGGCCGGTGGAATTATCATATCCACTTTTATGCTATACCCCGGGCTGGTGCCATACCATATGGTATACGTGGCTGGAGCACTCGCCGCAGTACCGGTCCTGATCCTGACACTGATATTCCATGAAAAGGGTTCATCACCGTTGACCCCGCTCCCGTTCTCAAAATTCCGGAAGAGTTTCATTATGTTCTTCTCCAATGCCCGGCTCCGTGCCACCGCACTTGTTGATATGGCAACATATTTCGCGTTCGGTGCCTTCGAGACGTTCCTTCCCCTCTTTTTGTTGTCCAACCGGATCGATGCCTACCAGATTGGCATCATCTTTGCTGTACAGGTGCTGATCATCGCCGGGACCAAACCGTTTTTTGGAAAACTCGCTGATCGGTTCGATAAGCGCCTTCAGATCACAGCCGGGCTCATCATCCTTGGCAGTTCAGTCGCCCTTATCCCGTTCACAACCGGTTTTTCCGAAATCCTTCTGGTGAACGCCATATGTGGTCTTGGCATGTCACTTTCCACGGTTGCTACCAGTGCATACGTCGCTGACGTTGCGAGAAAAGAACAGATCGGAGTATCGATGGGAGCGTTATCATCGACAATGGACATCGGGCATGCGGCAGGTCCGCTCATAACGGGCATTGTCATTATGGCTTTCAGGCTATGCATACGGTTTTTTTGCCAGTTTCCTGCTTACCGTTGCAGTCGCGATCGTGTTTGTGGTATCAGTCCGGAACAAATCAGTATAAAACGAGATCACCGCCGGAACGTTGTTAAAAACCCGGTCTTTGCAATGGTATGCCCTTGTAATGCCTGGTCAATCGAGTCCCGGTCTGCGGTCGGCCGGATGATATCCATATCGACGGCATACAACCAGAATATGTACCGGTGTGTTGTCCCGACTGGCGGGCAGGGAGGATAATATCCCCTTGACCCGGCACTGGTGTCACCCTGTTGCGCCCCGTTTTCGAGCACCTTCCGGGCGGTCTGGCCGGCGGGTATGCTACGGGGTTCTAAGGAGATGTTATAGATAAGCCAGTGGGTGAATATCCCGGAGGGGGCATCGGGATCTTCAAGAATCAGGACGAGACTTTTCGTGCCTGCAGGAACACCGTCCCATGAAACGGCAGGAGATTCGCTTGTGCCTTTACAGCCCAAATAGCGCCGGTCTAACACCTACAGTAAGTCAGTACCTTGGAAAAGATTTTCGAGTCCAATGTCTTTCATGGTCTTCTCAAGTTCCGGTGTGAGATTGAGAAAAACAGTTTTTTGTTTATTATCAATGGTCACTTGT
>JAUSBW010000221.1 GCA_030651815.1 Methanoregula sp. | reverse complement strand
TTAGAACGCTTGGCTGTCACTCTTTTGAAGAAGGTCGGTCTCCCTACTTGAGATCATAAAGTGTGAGTATTATTTTTCTCCATGCATTGGATTGGCAGTAACACCGGAAAGTAGGTTTACCCTATTTTTGGAGGGGATACTCCTTTTCCCCAATGAACATATTTGCCGAGCTTATGTTGGTCCGCAAAGGAATGTGTCCGTTCTCTCCTGACTTCGGAAATTTTACATTCAGTTAGTTCTTTTACGGTCCGTATTCCTTTTTCATAAAGCCGGTAAACTGAAATTGTATCAAGAACAGCATCACCAAGTGTTGCGAGAGGATTCATGCACATTTCATTGGGAGTGGGATTTTCGTTAAGATGTGCCCGTCGGGTCAGTGCCTCTTCCAGGATGGTGGGATTGCAGAAGGTATACCCGATATATTTTTCCAGATTTCGTGCTGGTTCAGCTTCCGTCATGGCAATTTCTCCGATATATTATTGCGAATAGTGATGGGCGACAGGAAAAAGTTGCTGGCGGATGTGGGGAGAATTGGAACACCAAACCTGGCATCTTAATCTCTTCCAAATACAATCTCACTAAAAGGCACGTCTGATGAAACCGCTCCCTCATGGTCTCTACGAACAGCTGATCAACACCCATCTCGAAGAAAAACTCCGGCAGCAAGGTATCACGATCAGTAAAGACGCCCTGAAAAATTTTGATTCATCCGTTCTTCTCTCCCAGTACCTCGGCCCGGTCCTGAAAAAGTCTCTCGGATTCCTGGAGGATTATGAGGGGTCCGCCTCAGAACAGATCGCGTGCTGCAACGACATTATCCGGCTTCTTGCAACAATAACGAACGAAGAATGTCTCAGCCAGTGTACAATTCCGGACGAAGGAGAAATTCTCCTATCGGTCGGTGACAATAAAAGATCCTCCGCCCGGCCTGTCACGCCCCTTGCCCAGAGCAGCCTTTTTACCGGCTCGGCTCTCGAACCCAGCCTGATCCAGGAGCTCAAGGCAGAGATCCTGTCGGCTGACAGGATTGACCTCCTCGTATCGTTTATAAAATGGAGCGGCATCCGGCTCCTCATGGAGGAATTAAAACAATTTTGTACACGGGGCCGGTTGCGGGTCATCACTACGGCCTATACCGGCGCGACCGAAATCAAGGCCATCAATTTCCTCTCCTCGTTGCCGAACGCCGAGGTGCGGATATCCTATGATACGGCGCACACCCGGCTGCACGCCAAAGCCTATTATTTCGAGCGGGACTCCGGGTTCTCCACCGCGTATGTCGGGTCATCGAATATATCGAATCCCGCGATCACCTCGGGTCTTGAGTGGAACGTAAAACTGACGGAGAAGGATGCAAAGCCGCTCATCCGGAAGATCCAGGCATCGTTTGAGAGTTACTGGAATGACCCGGAGTTTTTGAAGTATACGGAGAACAACCGGGCAACCTTTGAAGAGGCGGTCCGGAAGGAACGGAAAGGATTTGGTGATGAGGGCCTCCCGTACTTCTTCGACATCACCCCGTTTCCCTTCCAGAAAGAGATCCTCGAACGCCTCGAAGCAGAGCGAACAATCCACAACCATTACAAAAACCTGATCGTGGCGGCGACAGGAACGGGAAAGACCGTCATCTCGGCATTCGACTTCCGCCGCTTCCGGGAGAAAATGCCCCGGGCCCGGCTGCTCTTCGTTGCGCACCGGGAAGAGATCTTAAAGCAGAGTCTCCATACCTTCCGGGGCATCCTCAAAGACCAGAACTTCGGGGATATTGCTATTGCGGGTAAGATTCCTGCGCAGACCGATCACGTCTTCATGTCAATCCAGACGTTCAACAGTACGAAATTTTCCGACCGGACTGCTCCTGATCATTATGATTTCATCATCGTGGACGAATTCCATCACGCTGCCGCAGCATCCTACCAGCATCTCCTCTCCCATTACCAGCCGAAGATACTGCTGGGGCTCACGGCAACTCCCGAGCGGATGGACAACCTGGATATCCTGGGCTGGTTCGATGGCCGCATTGCCGCAGAGATCCGGCTTACGGAAGCCATAGGCCGGAATCTCCTTGCACCCTTCCATTATTTTGGTATTGCGGATTCGGTGGACCTGGATGATGTGGAGTGGTCACGCGGCCGGTACAACCAGGGCATCCTCTCGAAACGCTATACGGGGAATGATACCCGGGCCGGTCTGGTTGCCGATTCGCTCAGGAAGTACGTGACCGCCATTGACGATATCATTGGTCTCGGGTTCTGCGTGAGCATCGAGCATGCAAATTATATGGCGGAGATTTTCACCCGGATAGGCATCCCCTCGGTGTCCCTGAGTTCGGAAAGCGCTGATGAGGTACGGAGAACGGTCCGGAACCGGTTGCGGGCAAAGGAGATCCGCTTTATTTTTGTCGTCGACCTGTACAACGAAGGCGTGGACATACCCGAAGTGAACACGATCCTGTTCCTGCGTCCCACCGAGAGCATGACGGTCTTTCTCCAGCAGCTGGGACGGGGCCTCCGGCTCTGTGAAGGGAAGGAATGTCTCACGGTGCTGGATTTTGTCGGGCGGCAGCATGCGAATTATCATTTCGATGCAAAGTACCGTGCCCTGCTGGCGGATGCGCATGTGCCGCTCGTGCAGCAGATACGGGAGAATGCCTTTTCCCTTCCTAGGGGTTGTTTCATTAGTCTGGAGAAGGTTGCGCAGCAGACGGTGCTTGCGCATATTGAACAGGCGCTCACCCGGAGGAAGGGGCTGGTGCAGAAGGTTGGGCGGTTTGAAACGGAGTCTGGGAAGGCGCTGGAGGTGGGGAATTTCTTAGAGTATCATAAGCTCGAACCCCGGGAGATTTACGGGCGGTCGAGTTTCCGGCAGTTGTGTGCGGAGGCTCATCTCTGTCCAGCTCCTACGCTCGAAGAGGAGGAACGCATTGTCACTGCTGCGAGGCGGTTGATGCCGCTCAACTCGGTCTCGATGATCCGGTTCATCCGGCGGTTCCTTGCTACGAAAAGTTTCGATGTTGCCGGGAAGGCAGATCCCCGGCGATTATTGTTTAAATACGGGATTGCTAATGCTAGTATGGGTGCGTATGGATTACGACGGTGCAATTAATTCAATTATTTCATTCAAAAAAAGCTTTGAGGCTCTTGATATTGAAGCAAAAAAGAAGGAAAAAGTACCGAAAAAACTGGTGTCGGAACTAGGCGAATTCTATGTTTTAAGAGAGCTCAACAGACAGCAATTCAAAGGTGTCGAACCCAAAGGCGGTCAGGGTAAGTTTGACATAAAAATTGGAAAAAACCGAATTGAAGTAAAAACATCTCTTCCCAAAAATGATGGGTTATATGATAAAAAAATTGAATTCTATGGATGGACCGTAAAAAGAACTAACAAAAGCGATGATCAAAACAAAGATGAACAAAAATTCAATTTTTTAATTGGAGTGGCATTGGATCATAGTTGGGAAAATCCAGATTTTTATGTTTTTACTTTTGAAGAAGCATACTCAAATAATTCTGATGTAAAAATTGCACGATATCCGAGCATTCGGAAAAAACTCCATCTTTTTCTCAATGAAGATGATTTCAATATGGCAAAAAAGATTTGTCCGTATGAGATCACAGATCAAGAATATTATTTCAATCATACCAAGTCTGTTTTCTTAGACGCTTGGGATAAATTAAAAACTCAAAATTAATTGATGTTTATCCTTTTATGAGTTCATTTAGAAATCAATCGTAAATTTGTTTTATCGAAAAAATAATTTAGAAAGATATATCACTCCGAGTTTTAATCCAAGTAGTAGGCGAATAAAAACGAATAAAACAACTCAAAATATTCCGAACAGCGAAAAACAAACACCTTTGGTCTCTAAATGGGAAACACATTTTCGTGAGACAATCGAAAGCAAAATACTCTGGAGTCTGGATAACGGTTATCTAAACTTCAATGGGAGTAAAATTGCTCTTCATTCGATAAATCGCCAATCCCTGCTTTTTTTTAAAGCAGCAATGGCTAAAGATGCCCCCGCCATTTTGATATATCCCTCTTTAAAATTAACCATAACACCACTTTTAGCGCTCGAGGCACTCTATTTCCGTCTTCACGAAAAAAAGCTGGCATCCGGTCGGAATCAGCTAATTGTTTTCAGCAGCCGGGTTGAACTTCGAAAGGAGATCAAGGATCATTTTCTTGCATTTAAAGCAAATTCGATGTCACTATCTGCGAATATATTCCCAGTTGGAAGGATAACTTCCAACGGAGATTTGATCAAACTATCAAAAACGACTATCGAACCAAAACTTCTCATATCTCCTGGACCTGTTGCGCTGCCGAATCCAGAAATATCAAAGAAAATATTTGGAGCAATAATTGAAGCAACGTCAGATTTGATGGAAGATCAGGCAAAAGATATATTCGATTGGGCAAATCGGTATTCTATCCCCTTCGTTTTTGTTGTTTCTTCAGATCCTCCAACAAATCTTGCAAAATTGATGATTGAAAAAAAATATCTCTATTGGGGCTGGGATTTGGCTACATTAAACTCGGACTGCCAGAACGACGAGACTGATTTTCAATCTGGCAAATATAATTTTGATCAACCTTTTTGCGGGAATTATCAAGAGATACGCACCAAGGCAAGTGGTGTAAAAAAAGTCATTGCACCTGTTAAAGAGGATAAATTGAATGCAATGCTCAATGACGTGAGAAAAGATTATTATGAGTTGTCTCGTTCTGCATATACACTCAATTTACCTGCGGCAAAAGAAACAGCAAAACGTTTTCTTGGATGCATATATGGCCTCGAAGAGATGACATCGCCCATTGAATATGCAGAAATTGAATTGTCTAAACGATGGGGAACAATCCCGTTGAAGGAAAGAATCAATGCATTGAAAAATCAGTGCTCTGCAATAAAGGTGGATGAACCCCTCTTTGCTTCTTTTGCAGGACGCTCTTCTGATAAACTCATTAATATCTACAATTATATGGCCGAGAAAAAGACCGGCAAACACCCCGTAATCCTTCAGATTATCAAGGAAGCTGCGGCTAATGAAAAAAGTGTGCTTTTCATTACAAAAAATGAGGCGCTGAATGAAGCACTGAAGAGATTCCTTGAGATAGAGAAAAAAATGGATATTTCCCAGCTTAGAGAGAAGCATATTGTTTTTCTCGCTGCCAGCAGGATTTACAAAAGCACTGAAGAACAGGAATTATTTGATACATGCATATTATACGGATGCCCCCGTTATTATCAAAAAGATATCTTTTCTTATGCAAGAGCACGTCGTGTTGGGATCATTGCTTATGAATCAGAGATACCTGCGATAAAGTATATCCAGAACGAGATAGATCAGGTTCAAAACTGCTTTTCGGATGCATCAAAAAACAGTGTTGTAAAGAGACTAACAGGCTTTGAGCCTAAAGACTCATCATCAGCGGTTACACCTAGGCAAGAAAAAATAAAAACCGAATTAATTTTCATCGAACCGCAAGATGCGGAAATGGGGGATATTTCCCCGGACTCCCTATTTACAAATTTCTTGTCGCTCGATTGGGCTGTTGATTTTGAATACATTAATGAAGCTGAATCTAGATCTGCGGATGCACGGATGCGGAAAGATCATTCAAATCCAACCAAAGCTGTAATGGTTACGCTGCAGGGTGGGAGGCATATTCTGCTCCATGAAGAAAAGTCAATTCAAGTATATGACGAATCTACAGAAAAAGTCAAAGATCATTTGGCTAAAAATCTAAAAAAAGGGGAACTTCTCATTCTCATTGAAAACTCAACACGAAAATCTCTTGCTGAATCGGTGATAAGCAAAGTTGAATCCCACCCTTCCATGATGAAAGTTGTAGTATATCAAAAAGTGTGGTCGTTTTATCTCAAACAGGCTCTTGAAGAAAGCGGAGACAATTTTCTCGATATTATAGACAAACTTCATACGAAGGGAGCGAAGGAGCCGAACACAGCACTCTCGATCTATCAGTGGGTTACGGGTCGAATTTTAGGTCCAAATGATTTGGAGAATATTCGGCGCATTGGAGAAATTTATGATAAGCCTTTCTTAGTGAATAACTACAAAGAAATTGCTGGAGCGATCCGAAGGCTGCGAACAATCCACAGCAGTCTTGCAAGACGATTAAATAGATTAATACCGTTGGCTGGCGTTGAAGCTGATAAAGGAAAAATTGAAAATGCTGCGATAGATGAGGAGCTGGATTTGTATTTAGAAGATTTTGTGAACATTGTCTCAATTGAGCGTATTGAATTGGTGGAAATAGTCGCAATATCTTCAGATAAAGTGCTTGATAAGGTAGTTTCAACGTGAGGTGTTTTTTTGGCTGAGTGTGTGGGTGCAAATAATATTGTCCGTGGGAAATTCGCAGAAAAAATTCTTAATAAAATTCGTTGTAAAGCGGATGGTTCCATTATTGACAGAATACTTGACGAAAAACCCTCGAGAAAATTATTTATCGGCAATCTCAGTCCTAAAAAGAAATTATCAGAATTATCATACATTTATTCGAAAACCACTCCTTCATCAGCAGGATTTGAGGTTTTAATCTCTAAAAAAGATGTTAATAATGGCATTATCCGAATCAAAATGAAATCTGCTTTTTATTATAAGGTGTTTCCAACTTTGGAAGAGCAGAAGGAAATTTTTAAGCAGCAGGATGAAGGTTTATTCAGTCGTGATCCCGCCGGGCAGGATTTAGAATTTAATGGTGAAAAAAGCGAATCTTCTGATTCGGGCTATCGCCTACGGACGGCTTATGCAAAAATAAAACCTATTGAAATTGCATTTAGTAAAAAAATATCAGACCTAATCAAGAATGATTGGCAGGGTTCGGGTTTATTCTCTGAAAGTGATCAAATAATCGAAAAATCTCGACAGATTTTTAACAATGATCCCAATCGTTTCCGGACAAAAAAGAATTCTGGCGCCAGCGGAGAATCAAAAAATAAAGATCTAATTGTGCCGAGATCCGCTTTAGCAACCGATGAGTCTTGGCGGGAATTCATTCAGAATTGGGGGGAAAATATTCCTGAACCCAAATGGAATGTTCGTCTTTCATACAAAATTGCAGATTTCGATAATGACAGCCTCAAACTCACACTAGTTATCGAAAATGCTCTTGAGGAGAATGTGGATAAGCCGGATATAGAAAATTCATTGTTTGAAACCGCGCTTTCCGTGGAGCCTGTTGGTTTTGCTTTTAAAAATTACATACTGGAGTATCTCAAAGACGATTACAAATATGACGGAAATATTCATGCGAGCGGAATCAACTGCTCTGCAGTAAAGGAGGGTGCAATTGTCCGCTTTGAGCATATGCCCGTTTTCGTTCAGAAAAAGGAGAAATCGACTGAGCATATTAATCCAGATTTCAATATTTTATCTTCAAATCCTATGCCTCTTTTGAAATCGCTGTCTGCATTGATGAAGCAGGAAATCGAGGATCTTAAGCAAACTTATCAAAGCCGCAGCGACTTGACAGAACAAGCTCGCAGCCTTTTCCGAAATGACATCAACGATTTTATTGAAGAGGTGAGGCGCTTCAATAATGGAATCATATCCCTGCAAAATGACAGCCAAGCCATGGAAGCATTTTCATTAATGAATAAAACATTTGCCCAATCCAGCAAAGGCTTCTCCTCTTGGCGTCTTTTTCAAATTGCTTTTATTGTAATGGAGATCCCGGATATTTTAGCCGCATCCGGACGGGGTAGTTCAACAACTGCCGGGGATGTAGATTTGATTTACTTCCCAACCGGCGGTGGAAAAACTGAAGCTTATCTTGGCCTTGTTGTATTCACAATATTTTTTGATCGATTGAGAGGGAAAAAAGAGGGCGTTTCCGCTATCACGAGATTCCCTCTTCGCCTTCTTTCACTTCAGCAGCTTCAGAGGATTGCAGACATATTTGCAAAGGCAGAGCTTCTGAGGAGGAAGCACCCATTAATCAGTTCTGCAGAATATGCCCAATTCAGCACGGGGTACTATGTCGGTGGGGACAATACACCCAATAGTGTCTATAAAGCAGGATCACGGTTCAATGAAACGGAAGATGAAATCAGTCCTATAAACACCGATCCGGATAAACAAGACAAATATAAAATAATTTCAAAATGCCCTTTCTGCGGTGAAGAATCGATTATTCTTAAAGGGGATATGGCTTCGCTCCGCATCATCCACCAATGCACAAATCCAAGATGCAAAGAAGAGATACCGGTCTACATTTCCGATCATGAAGTGTATCGATATTTGCCGACTTTCATCATTGCAACACTCGATAAAATGGCGTCTGTTGCCTGGAGCAAAGAATTCAAAACAATTTTTGGATCAGTATCCGGCAAATGCCCAAAGCACGGTTTTTTTACCGGAGACCATTGCCTCTACTGGAAAAAGCCATATCACAACGAGGATCCAAACCTCTGCAAAGTCGAACAATATCTCCCTGTAAATTTATTTGACCCAGTCCCAACACTGATTATTCAAGATGAAATGCATTTGATCCGTGAATCTCTTGGGACATACGACTCTCACTACGAGACCTTCCTCCAAAACTATGCAAAAGAGCAGTCTGGGGGCAAACAGGTAAAAATTATTGGCTCTTCTGCAACAATGACAGAATACTGGAGCCAGATCCGGCAGCTCTACATGAAAAAGGGGCATCAATTCCCATCCAATCGGCATTTTTATACTTGGGAGGATAGGGAAGAAACCTCCCGCTTGATCGCCGGTGTCATGCCTCACAACAAAACCGTAATTTTTGCGGTTCTTGATCTCATCGAAATGTATTATGAGGCAATTCAGGAATTGAAGAAAAATCCCTTAAAAGCCATTGAAATGAATATTGGTTTTAATTCCGTTGAGGAGGTTAGCCAAACCCTTAATGATTACGACCTCGGCCTCAGTTACAATCTGGTGAAATTAGAAGGGGATGCAATCAGCCAATCAATTCGAACAATGGTGAATGTTGACCTCAAAAAACGGATGATCCGCGAAATGGTTCCGGCAAGGATGACGGGGGATGTCACTTTCCGGGATGTGAAAGAAATTCTCAAAACCGTGGAGAGCAGCAACCCAGAAAAACCTCTGGATTTGATTGTTGCTACAAGCATGATATCTCACGGCGTCGATATTGACAAAATGAATTTTATGGTGTTCCGCGGCATGCCCAGAAACACCGCTGAATATATTCAAGCATACAGCCGTGTTGGAAGAAAATATCCGGGCATTATCTTTGTCGTTTTCAACCCGGCGCGAGAGCGGGATCAAAGTTATTACAAATATTTCTCAAAATATCATGAATACAAAGATATTCTTGTAGAACCGGTTCCATTGAACCGGTGGGCAAAATTCGCGGTCAATAGGACATTACCGGGAATTTTTGCGGCATACATTTTGAATTTTGTCAAAGATGGATCAGGTAAAAGTCCATATATGACTAATACCTTTCGCGAGGCAATAACCTCTCAAAAAATTACCGTAGATCAAATTACCAAATTTGTCCTTGCGTGCTATCAATGCAGCGAACAGGATATGGGCCCGTATTATCATGAGTATATACGAAATAAGGTTCAGAATTATGTCGATCAAATTTTGGCATATGATGGAAAACCAAAATTCATTCCTATGATGATGTCAGATAAGCCGCTTATGAGCCTAAGGGATATGGATATTCCTATAGAACTCAACCCCACTCGCGAAAGTTATCATCCGATGACTATGGTTCGTGCGCAGTATTCACGGAGTGTTGAATAATGCAGCGCGGAAAGAGTCAGGTTCTTTTTCGATATCTGCCGGAATGCATTATTGATCACTCCGATACCCAAACCATAGCAAAAATCATCTCTTGGGATACTGTAAAATCAGAATCCATAAATGAATCCCGCCTATCCGCTGAGGTGATGAGAAGACTTGTGCGGTTCGGCAAAAAACGTGGGTACCCTCAGACCCCGCGTCCCGAATCGTTTGTTTTTCTTGAGCCAAAAGCAATCGATGTTGAGTTGTTTCCTCTAACCTTCGTGTGCAATGTCTGTGGAAAATCCTATTCTTTTGATAATATTGAGCAGTTTGCACATAAATTCGGGATACAGGGATACAAATGTTCATGCGGCGGCAAGTTGCGACAGCTGGATATGATTAATTATCACAAATGCGGAAAAATTTCTGGCCTTAAAATCAAGCCATGCCCCAGTCATGGCTATGAGTTTGTCACACTTCAAACCAACAACAGTAGCCGTACATCAAATTGGAGATGGAGATGCAATATTTGCGGCACAGAAATTGGCAATGTGTCTGGATGGTGCAGCGAATGCAATCAGCCAATGGAGACTGCGCCATTCAGGAAAAGCCAAGTTTTCTACCCGCATTCAATATCGCTGATCAATACAGGTGGCATAGGCAAATCATTGAATTATGGAAATCCGGATCTGCTAAAATTATACATTGCACAATATCTCGGAATAATCTCTAAAGAGGAATATCTGGAATTTCGAGACTCATCGAGGGATGATGAGCGTCAAAATAATGCGGAAAAAATTCGCCAAGAATTGTTGGCGAAAGGTTTTCCTGAAGAGCTCATCAATACCGCAGTCGGGGTTATTGAAGGCACTGAAATGCAGAAAAAGCGCCAGGGAGTTATCAAGTCAATCGAGAAAAATCTTGCTGTCGAGGGAGACGCTCTTTTAACTTTAGTCTCATCACTCCAGAGTTTTCAAGATACGGTGAACCTTCCCGAAACTAAAAATGTTAAAAATGTAATGGATGAAGCACGGGCAAGAAATGATCCCAATCTCTCACGCATTGCTCAATTTCCAAAAGCGCTGGAGATGGCAGGAATCAGTGAGGCGTATGTTGTAAGCGACCTGCCTGTCGTGTCGGCGGTGTTTGGCTATTCACGATCAACACCCAACCCTGCCGAATGCACTTTAAGAGGATTCAATTATGACCGCAAGTATCCCGACAAGACTCCCATTTATGTGAATCCAACGGAGACCGAAGGGATCGTTATTGTTTTTGATCGATGGAAGATTCTCCGCTGGATGCAGGAAAATAACTTCGTTTCGGACATCCCCGATAAAAATGATGAAAATGGATTAAAGCAATGGTTCCTGAAGAAAATTGGACCCAGCGAAATTCCGATTTACGATGAGATTCCTGACATTCTGGCGGATACAAAACATGTATACACTCTTATACACACGCTGTCCCACGTGCTTATAAGAAATGCAGCAGGTCTTGTGGGTATGGATAAAGATTCTCTTGCGGAGGTCATATTCCCAACCATTCCAGCAGTGATAATTTACACAAACAATGCCCACGATTTCCAAATAGGCGGAATGCACTCGCTATTTGAAACAGGAATCATTCCTTGGATCGACATGGCAATAAAAAATGTTGAGACCTGCCTGTATGATCCTGTTTGCATCACTTCGGAAGCATCATGCCATGCATGCCTCCATATCAGTGAAATATCCTGCACTCATTTCAACAGGGATCTTGGGCGCGATTATTTGATTGGGCGTGAAGATGAGCATGGGCGAATGCTCGGCTTCTGGGAGCGCGAATTTATGAGAAGGCTGAAATAATGGTCTATGAAATCGCCTCTCGCTTGAAAGATCCTGACCTCGTTAGAATCATTGAGGCGATTGTCAGATCTTTTGAAGAGAATGCCTCTTTTATACGAGGTTCTGATATCCTGCATAGATTAGAGCAGGAATATCATATAGTGGCCAATCCTGCAATTCTTTATGATTTAATCCATGCCGGGGTTCTCATTAAGCAAGCGCCCGCTCAAAACATTGAAGATTATCTTCTGAAAATTGATTTCAGCAAAGTCCCCTTCATTTTTGAGAAAGAAATTTTTGCGGCCGAAGTAATTCAAGATTATGAAAAAAAGAATTTATCAACAAACTCTCTAGAAATTGCTTTTGCTGCAACAATCCCCCAGAAATTTAACAGCAGCAATACTGAATTTGATGAAATTTATCCAACCCTGATACGAATTGCAGCATCGGCCAAACATGATTTATGGATTGTGAATCCATTTTTTGATGAATATGGCGCTAAATATTTGCTACCCTCTCTTATTGGGGCTGCAAAAAATGAGGTTATGATACGCATTCTCGGCCGAGAGATTTTCGGCGAGTCTGAACAAGATTTCATTAAGCCGATTAAATGCATTGCCGACGAATTTGCCAAAGAAGAATTATCCCCGTATCTCGAAATCCGTGATTTTTATCAAACCGATGAAAACAGAAATCAAATATATGCTCTTCACACAAAAATGATGATCGCGGATGAAAATACTGCATATATCGGCAGCGCAAATCTAACAAAGCACAGTTTAAAGAATAATTTTGAAATCGGTGTCATTCTCAAAGGATCAGGAGTGAAACCTCTTGTTGATCTTACAACTTACGTATGGGATAATTCGGCTCACGTTGATTTAGATAAAGAGAAATCCGTTTGAAAACTAAAGGATGAAGGAATATGGCTGACCTAAAAAATGGCATTTTAGATATTTTTTGCGGAGCCGGTGGGCTCAGCCTGGGTTTTCTTCTCGAAGGATTTGATATCGTTTATTCAAGCGACAATAATTCGAGAGCAATTGATACGATAGAAACCAATCATAGCAAAATTCATTCGCAGAAAGGCGAGGACGATTATCATTATACTTCTGTCGAGGATATCAACAAACTTACAGCAACAAAAATTAAAAAAATATTTGAAGAGCGAGGGTATCGAGTTCAAGGAATTATTGGCGGTCCTCCTTGCCAAGGCTTTTCTGTTGCAAACAGACAGACGCGCAATATAGATAATCCAAATAATTCATTATTTGAGCATTATTTACGTTTAATTAAGACTCTAAATCCAGATTTCATAGTCTTTGAGAATGTCGTTGGATTTGCGTCAATGGCAAATGGAGATTATAAAAAAACTGTCCTAGATACATTAGAAAAGTTGAAATTCGTCAAAGGTTGGAAAATTATCGATGCTGAATGGTATGGAGTTCCCCAGACCAGAAGGCGTGTAATCATTATTGGCATAAAACGTTCAAAGATTAAAACCGATTATAAGAAAAAAATAGCGTTCCCTGAAAAAAATAATTGCTCTGTCCCAACAGTAAAAAATGCATTTTCAGGTTTACCTTCAATAAAGATGGGTGAAACTCGGGACATACAATCGTATCATCCTGGGCGAATGAGCAATTATGCAAAATCATTGCAGTCATCACCTGAATTGAATATTGAGTCCAAGAACGTTTACAATCACATCACAACCTTAAGCAATGATCTTGTCCTAAAAAGGTACAAGTATCTAAAGCCAGGACAAAATTGGGCCAATCTTCCGGATGAACTAATCAATAATTATGAAGATAAATACCGTTGCCATTCCTACATTTACAAACGTCTTGAAGAGGATAAACCAAGCATAACCGTGAGCAACTTCCGCAAATGCATGTTTATCCATCCAACGGAAGATAGAGGACTGTCCGTCCGAGAAGCTGCAAGACTTCAATCATTTCCTGATTGGTATGAATTCAAAGGGGAACTCAGTTATCAGCAGCAACAGGTTGCTTGTGCAGTACCCCCATTGATGGCCCGTTCGATTGCGCAACAGATCAAAAAAATGCTGAAGTAGTTCAATATATGACTGACTGTTATTCGAAAGAGATCAGAAGTAGGGTGATGTCAAAGATCAGATCAAAAAATACCAAACCAGAGGTCCAATTGAGAAAATTTCTTTGGAATCAGGGTTATCGGGGTTATAGAATCCACAATGCAGATCTCCCGGGAAAACCGGATATTGTATTCAAAAAAAAGAAAATTGCAATTTTTATTGATGGCTGTTTCTGGCACAAATGCCCCTTCGATTTTCGGGAGCCAAAAACCAATCCCGAATACTGGATGAAAAAAATTCAATCAAATGTTGATCGAGATAAAAAAGTCAACGAACAACTGCAGAGCGATGGGTGGAAGGTTGTCCGGGTCTGGGAACATATGATGAGAAAGGAACCGGAAAAAATTGTTGCTGGGATCCTTGCTCTCATGAAAGAATGAATTTCAATATCCCTTTTTTTATTTCTTCCGGCGCTCACATGGAAAATTCGGATCCAGGCAATTGTCACACGTTGGACCCGCACCATCGAAAATCGCCGGAGCTGCTTTTTTTACCTGCTCCAGCATTCTCCAAGCCATTTTCCTAATCTCCCATTGAGCTCTTGTGCAGCAGCGGAGTTCAAAAAAGTGCCGGAGTTCCCTTGCATTCATCGTGACAGTAATCGCGGTTGTTGCAGCATTAGGAAGGACAAAACGTGCATCCTCGGCGTTTATTCCTTCTTCAACCAAAGAATTATACACTCCCCATGCGGTGACCATGAATTCCTGATATTTTTTATTTGCTGATTCATTTCCTTCAATTGCCGGGGGTGTGATGAACGTTGGAGTATTCAGTTTGACATATCGCTGGCTCTGCTGGGAAAATGATGCGATTCTGTGTCTCACCAACTGATGAGTAAGAGCACGCGATACGCCGCTGATGCAGAATGTGAAATTTGCATGTTCAATCACGGAATGATGACCGCTGCTTATGGTTTTTTTAAGAATATTTTTTGCTTTTTGATCTGATAATTGCGCTACGATTTCACATGAATCCGATTCAGAATGACAACCAAGTGCGGCAGCGGCACAGGTTTTATCGGGGTTTGGCGTGTAATTAATGAGCTGGACTTTCATTTTTTCACCTTACTTAATCTATAGTTATCATATGCGTTATCTCTTTTTTTTAAGCTAAACACTATAATCAAATTCAATCATAAACAGCCACGTTTTTTCATATCCATTGGAAGCTTTTGGATTGTATTCTTGGGGATATGGATATACAACTCTACATTCTGGATTTTCTAGAACAAATAAACAACAACCTAATGCCATTGGTTTTGGACCCAGCGGAGCTATTGAAATATTATATTTTCTTTTTTTATTTTGATATATTGAAGATAATTCGTTTTTTGTCTCAAATGGATTATTAGAGGGAGCATATTGAAGATTTTTTGAAATTTCAGTCTCTTTTAAAATTTCATCATTTAACAGTATACTGATGTCTTTAAATTCCGGCCGATAACTTGGGAACCCATTAATTGGAATAATCACATCCGGGTTAATTTCATTAGTTACTTCTTTTGCTCTTTGTCCTTCGAATCCCAATAAAATTACAAGTACATCAGCTTTTAAACTGTCTAGACAACCTGAAAAAGATAACATATCTTTTGGAGGGGTATTGCTACCTTTGGTAAAATATGCGTCATCAAGTTTTTCAAAATTTATTTTTTTGACTACATAGGTCTTAGGCTCAGTATATAAAAGAAATATTTTTTTGACTTTTTTATGGATACTAAGTAATTTCAATAATATGAAAAAATATGGCTTCACCATAACTGAAAAATCAAAGACGATAGACATTTCAGAAATATTGGGATACTGATTTTCGAGGAGATCTTGAAACTTTTTTAATCCTGTTGATTCATCCAACATCTGCACGAATAATTTTGAATCTTTTTCATTTAAGTCAAACATAGACGAAAATTCTGTGATATTTTTTTCTCGGCAGTCCGTTCCTTTAAAGGGATCTTTTTTATCTAATACTTCATTATAAAAAAAAATTATTTTCCTTTCAACATTAATTTTATTCTCTTTGATTTGATTCCATGCGATAGGACAACGTTCTTCCCAACCAATCGATGAAATAAAAATGTCAATTTTTGAAGGGATATACGACTTGAAATACTCTGCTTCAATGGGAATTCCCTCAATTCGCACCATAAAATTATTTCCAATCAGCCAAATTCATTTGTTCAAAATTTGGTTTGTATCTCATTAATTTTGTTCGAATTTCAGATTTTTTATGATCGTTTCCAAAAATTAATACCTCTAAATCATCTGCAAAAAATTGTGGAATCCTGCCGCGTGACCGATAGGAGATTGAAAATTTAGGTGCCAATATATGATTTAACATATAGACATCTAACAAGGGATCGCCAGGTTTTTTTCCTTTCATTGGCTCTTTTTCTTGTAATATTGACCATTGCACAGCTTTATCTAATACATTTTTTACATTGGGAGAAAGAGTTGTTTTATCAACTATAAAATACGTAATTTCTGGCTCGCTTAATCTTGGATCGGCATACCAGGAAGAAAAAATCGCTCCCAATGATTGAATGAGGGACTTAATTTCATTTCCACATTCTGGGATATTTTCTATTGTATTAAAGAATTTTTCAGAACGAATGTTAGCAGCTTTTGTTTGCAATTCAAATTCAATATATTTTTTCTGTAAAACAGAATCGCATGAAAAAAAGGATTCATTTTTAAAACTTTGATAACAAAGTTCGATAAAATTTCTTATTAAACCTGATGAAAGCATTGCTAAAACCCCAAATCCGGCATATTCTTTCTGAGTTGGCGGGTAAAAAGATAATAATTTAAAAACCAAGGCTAATTTATTTTTATTATATAGGTTTTCATAAATTTTATATTGAGGATCTTCTTTTTCACCTCTTAAAAAAACTTGAGTAATCCTTTGGAGGTCTTCAATGGAATTTTTTCCTCGAGAAATCATAACAATACTCAGAATATCAATAAGGGGATTTTCTTCACAAATTAAATTACTAATAATATCATCGATTTTCGAAGAGTCAATCTTTTTATTCTCGCGTATTAATATTTCTCGTAATTTTAATACGTGCTTTTTTTGTTTATAGACCTCAAAATTCCTTTTTTGGGGCTTTAAGAACCAGTCTCCATTTATAATTTTTCTAGCTTCATCTTCTGGGGAGTAATATCCTAATATTTCCTCAATATTCCCGAGGCCATTTTCTTTTGCAATTTCAATTTTTTCCAACCGTTTGGTTGCAATATCTCGAAGAAAATCAGTATATTTTTTATCTTTCATTACTTCCTCGAAGGAAATTGTTCTGAAATCAGCATCTTCCATTAAAAATTCATTATTATTCATTGTATCATAAGTTTTTACACCGTGGAATCTTGTTCCAATCAGAAAAGTAACTGGAGGTTGGACATGCTTAATTAAAGTATTAATAATCAATTGTTGCTGTTTTGAAGCATTTTCATATTCATCTAATAGAATCACAAATTGTTTTCGTCTGAATGATTGGATGTTATTTACAATAATAATTGGAACACCAAAAATTAATGATCCCGATGAAAAAATTAATTCAGATTTAAATTTAGGGTTTTTTTCAAATGGTGCGTGATTAATAAAATTAAACACGATTTTTGATAATTTCTCTAATTTATCAATTAAATCTTCAAATGTTTGAATTTCTGGGGTAGTTGTACCAAAAATATATTTTTCAAGATCAGCAATTAATTTTTTATTTCCCTTTTCATCGAGATCTAAATAATTATTTGTTTTAAAATTCTGAAGCATCTGGATATATTTTTTACAAATAACAATCTCAAAATAATGTTTAAAAATCGTTTCCCATTCTATTTCACCAATGTCTCTTTTTTGAAATATGGATAGAGATGGCCCATCGAATCTATTATATATTCCAATGAAATGTAAATTAGATAAAAATTCTCTTGATTCAATCCCCTCCTCACTTGCTTTTTTTATTTGAATTTCATTTGACATATATTTCAGAATCATCGTTTTTCCGCAACCCCTACCTCCCTCAAAAAATATTGGTGGAGATGAGATCAGTTCATCACCGGAAAGGATCAAATCGGAAAGAGGACCCGGAGTAATCCAATATTTTATGATATCGTCATCTTCCATGGAATTTGCATTGAACCCTGCAAATGGATTAATCATTTTTTCCACAATAACACACTACTCTAATTTTTTTCCCATCTTTTAAATAATGGAATCCAATCGTGCTTATTTGACCAAATTAGTGGAAGGGTATTGTTCGGAATATTATGGTGGAAACCAATAAGGAGTTCTGATCCTAAAAATCCTAACTCATACATCTCCCCCTCTAAAAAATTACCGATTTTTTTACATACCAGTTTTGCGATCTCTCTGTCCATTGTACTATAATCTGCTAAAATGCATGTATTTTCTGAAAAAGCTTTGTAATTTTTACTTAATAACTCGGAATAAATTAATTTAAAATCTGGATCGATGGAAATAATTTTTTTTAGACCCCCCTCTGTCATAATTAGTGATAAATAATAAATTTTAATATCTGGATGTTTTTCAAATATTCTTGCTTCCTGTAAGGATTTATGAAAATTTATTACACTGTTTCCCGATCCAACAATATCATCAACAATTATGAGTGTATTCGCATCGGAACTAATTTCATCAATTGAATTAATAAAATTTTTCTGTATGAGTCCATTAACTTGTCTAAAAATATATGCAATATAAGCCGTACTATCTCCGCTCTTTCCAATAAAATTTATTTTAGATACTGAATTAGTGAAATATTGTTCTGCATCTTTGATCGAAAGACCTTTTTTAATCTCTTCTTTCATTTTTTGTCTTTTAAATTCTGAAAACGCATGTTTGCAAAGATATCGAATTTCAGCCTCATTATAATAAATAAAACCCAGTAACAAATCAATAGCCATTTTTCTGACATCAATTTTTTTCTGTGGATTGAAGTTATTTATCCACTCCTCAATGTCGTCTTTACAGGTTTTATTCTCCCAAATTGCCAAGTTGATATCACTACAATATTGGAAGAATTTTTCTTCATCCACCATATAACTCACAAATCAATTCTATCTCATTTCTTAACGGGTATATATCTTTATATTTCAAAGGGTGCATTTACATTTCTGAACAACAATGATGGATCAACAAATTAATTATTATTCGATAAGCAACTCCTCAGCCCGCCGATTCTTAATTTTATTCTCATATTGCGTATCAACATCAGCAAGAAACGACTCAATACTCGGATAACCATCGTCATGAACAATTTTCAAAGCAGTTTCAGCAAGTTTTTTCCCATTAATCAAGAGAATCGGGTAGCTGTCCTCAATAATCTCACGCTGTACTGACTCCGAGAAATAGCTCGTCGTAACATACGCGCCAACCCAGCCTCTTTTCAGACGGGCAACAGTTCGCGCAATATGAGTTCCGCTTGTCGGCTGATTAAGGGATTCGCACTTCGCCTGTCCAAGAAGAATCACTTTGACTTTCCCAAATCCGAACCCCACATCCAGCCGTCCATAATAATCAGCGCCATGATCCCAACTTCCCGGAGTGATCCACCCCTCCTTGTAAACCCCGCCGCTGTCTCTGATATAGCGTGCAGTGATTACTGCAGCCAACGCTTCAAATCGGCTCTTTTTTGGCTCTGTCTAAAAATCCAGTGATACACAATAAATAATAAAAAATATATCAATTACATAATACAAAGTTATAAATATTAATAAACCTATATATAGTTATGATAGAAATAGGCACAACCGTTTCAAATTTTCAATCTG
>JAUSBW010000216.1 GCA_030651815.1 Methanoregula sp. | reverse complement strand
TTAGAACGCTTGGCTGTCACTCTTTTGAAGAAGGTCGGTCTCCCTACTTGAGATCATAAAGTGTGAGTATTATTTTTCTCCATGCATTGGATTGGCAGTAACACCGGAAAGTAGGTTTACCCTATTTTTGGAGGGGATACTGCGACCCTCAATGCGGCGCCAACTGCACTACCAACTGCACTACCAACTGCACCACCCGCTCCGGCACCAACAAAATCCTCCCTCCCACTCACCCTCATCCTCATAGGACTGGGTATTGCAGGAACAATTTCTATCAGGCGCGGACGTTTTTAGATCCCTGCACATTCTTTTTTTCTTTAAAAAAAACTCCTGGCAAAAAGTTGTTTCACGTTTTCTGACTGCACAGGTGATCACACGTGGATTTTTAAAAATTTTCGGGTACGTGTGATGAACCCGGTATAATTTCTCTCAATTCCCTTGTGACATCAAAAAAAGGCAGGAAAACCGTCACAGGGATGGTTTTTTGGCTGAGTTATCATTTGTATCCGGCATTCCCTGTGCAATAATATCCTGCCGGAATTTTTCGAAATGGAGTTCATCCAGCTGCTCAGACAGGAGTCTCCCGCTCCATGCGCGGCGGTAAACCCAGTCGACAATTTTTTGTATGATAAAAATTACCTGCTCTTCGGTTTCAACCGTTAACAATTCTCTGCCGATTTTTGGATGTCTCCCTCTCCTTCCTCCAACGGTGATGAGAAAATGCCGGTGTTCTGCTTTAAGGAGATCAAAATGGCAGGATTGAATGCATACCCCGCACTGGACACACTTGTCCTCTTTGAGTTCTGATATGCCATTCCGGATGACAATGGCCTTCTCTTTGCAGTACTGGACACAGGTTCCGCATCCCGTGCAGAGCCCGGGAGTACGGAGGGGGCGAACTCTCCCAATGACGCCAATCTCATTGAGCATGGGACTTGTACAGGCATTCGGGCAGCCCGACAAAGCGATGCGCATCTTTACCGGCATCTCCTTTCCGAACAGTTTTTTGTCAATTTTCTGAGCAAGACTGATGGTGTCGATATTTGCAAATTTGCAGCGTTCAACGCCGGGACATGCGATGATATTTACAATTTCATCTCTCTCCGAGCCAACCGGGGTCTCGTTCTTTGCCAGAGCTTTTTCGATTTTTTTAAGCAGAACATGATTGACATGCGGGATTTCCAGGGTCTGGCGAGTGGTGCAGTGAACCGTACCCGTTCCATATTTTTTTGCAATTTTTGCAATTCCCCGTAACTGTTCAACAGAAAAAATACCTGCCGGGGCCCTTATGCGAATGGTACAGAAGTCTGCGTCCCGTTCGGTGATGACGCCCCCTTTCATATGAATGCCAAAATCCGTGCGCATTGATCAGTAATAGGTAAATCTGGTAATTAATGATGGGGTGTTGACATCGACCAGTCATTCACCCGCGTTCATATGTAAGTCCGCCACCGGGCACAGGCGCAAACGTTCACCTTATGGAAAGGTACTGACGCCGGATGAGATACATGCAATAGAAAAGACCGGAACATCTTTGGAGGATCAATGTCAGGCACATGGGCAAAGTCGGGAAAAAGACGGGTTCTTGCCAATGGAATGACGTTGGCAGATCCTCATTGTTCAGCTCCGGTTCAAAAGAGTGTACTTACTGCGAATCCTGACAGACATGGATACACATAAAACCGATGCAGATCTATCTGTTCTATCATCTGGTAATGAAGTCCACCATCAATCGCCCGAACAGGGATGATGACTTCTGTTTTACCGGCACCGGTATCCGCCCCCGCCGTTTTTGATCTCATCAAAGGCGTGCCAATGTCCTCTGTGGATTAGCCGGAGTATTCCGGAAGGGCCAATCGCAGTCATGCAGGAATAATAACCGGCACCGGTAAAATGACAATGGATGGAACCATCAAAAAGAGGTAAAAAAATGTCACAACAACTCGGGGGACAACCCATAATTATTCTCAGACAAGGAGCAACGAGAAGCCGGGGAGAGGAAGCCCAGACCAATAATTTTGCCGCTGCACGGGCAGTTGCAGCTGCAGTCCAATCGACCCTTGGCCCCATTGGCATGGATAAGATGCTCATCGATGGTATGGGAGATATCACCATCACAAACGACGGTGTAACTATCTTAAAGGAGATGGATATCGAGCACCCGGCCGCAAAGATGATGGTCGAGATCGCAAAGACGCAGGATGCTGAAGTCGGCGATGGTACGACAACTGCAGTAATCATTGCCGGCGAACTTTTAAAGAACGCAGAAGGGCTTCTCGCCCAGAAGGTTCACCCGACCAGTATCGCCGAGGGTTACCGGATGGCAGCGGCAAAGGCGCTCGTGCTGCTCGACGGGTTTGCCATCACGGTGAAGCCGACCGATACCGCGATGCTCAAGAAGATCGCAGAGACTGCGCTCACAGGTAAGAATTCAGAAGTAGCAAAAGACCACCTCTGCGACATTATCGTCAAGGCGGTCACGTTCGTCATCGATACCGATGGTACCGCAGACCTCGCCCACATCAACGTGGAGAAGAAGGTCGGCGGCTCGGTGGATGACACGGCCCTCATCGAAGGCATGGTCATAGATAAGGAACGTGCGCACCCGAACATGCCTAAATCTGTCAAGGATGCGAAAGTTCTGCTTCTCAATGCTGCACTCGAGTTCAAAAAGACGGAGGTGAACGCGAAGATCAACATATCTTCGCTTGGTCGGGCACAGGCATTCCTCGATGGAGAAGAACAGATGGTCCACGCGATGGTGGACAAGGTCATAAAGAGCAAGGCAAACGTAGTCTTCTGCCAGAAAGGCATCGACGATGTCGCACAGCACTACCTTACAAAAGCCGGCATCCTTGCGATCCGCAGGGTCAAGAAGAGCGATATCGAGAACCTTGCCCGGGCAACGGGTGCCACGATTGTGAACAATGTCGATACGATCACGGCAAAAGATCTCGGCACGGCCGGCCTTGTCGAGGAGAAAACGGTATCAGATGACGAGATGATCTATGTCTCGAAGTGCAAAAACCCAAAAGCGGTCTCCATCATCGTCCGAGGAGGGACTGAGCACGTGGTTGATGAACTCGAACGGGCCATTCATGACGCCCTCATGGTCGTCAGCGTCGTTGTTGCCGGGAAAAAGATTGTTGCCGGTGGAGGAGCGCCCGAGACCGAACTCTCGTTAAGGCTCCGCGAGTATGCCGCAAGTGTCGGCGGTCGCGGCCAGCTTGCCATAGAAGCGTTCGCAAGCGCAATGGAGATCATCCCCCGCACGCTTGCCGAGAATGCCGGATTAGACCCCATTGATATGCTCGTTGCTCTCAGGGCTGCACACGAAGCGGGAAAGAAGACCTACGGGCTTGACGTGTATTCTGGAAAACCGGTTGATATGCTCAAGGCAGGAGTCGTCGAGCCGCTGCGGGTAAAGACACAGGCAATCTCAAGCGCGGCCGAAGCAGCAGTCATGATCCTCCGCATCGATGATGTCATTGCATCCTCAAAGGCATCCGGACCTGCCGGAGGTATGCCCCCTGGCGGCATGGGTGGTATGGGTGGAATGCCGCCTGGTATGGGCGATTATTAAAAACAATTATTTTCCTTTTTTTAATCTAAAAAAATCAGATAAACGTTCATTCCTGTGCCAGCATCTCCATTATACGTCACAGACCGGCACAAATCTGACCTGCTCTGCCATATTCTTTTTAAACTCATCCTCCCTTCAGATGTAGAAAGCCGTATTTTTGCCAATCCCTTTTTGATCCATCATTCCCCCATATCCTTTAAAACCTGACGAAACCTTAACAAACTCTCCTGCCGAAAATATTGGCACTATGTTAAAGGCAGTGGAGATCGATGCCTGGATCGCGGGGAGGCAGTCGAGCCTCGAAGACGCCCGGGCCACAGTAACAGAGATCATAGGCCGTGTGCAGATCGAGGGTGATGCTGCACTTATTGATCTGGCAAAGAAGCACTGTGTACTGACCGATATTGCCGTATCGGATGACGAGCGCGAGGATGCTTATGAGAAGGTCGATGCGAAAATAATCGAGAGCCTGATCGAGGCGCATGTCCGCATCGAGCGCTTCCACGAACTCCAGAAGCCACGGGATCTCTGGCTGCAGGAGATGGAGCCCGGTATCGTGCTCGGCGTCAAGACCACGCCCTTAAACCGTGTCGGGCTCTATATTCCCGGCGGCCGGGCCGCGTACCCGTCATCCGCTCTTATGTGTGCGGTGCCCGCCCGCGTTGCAGGGGTAAAGGAGATCTGCGCCTGCTCACCGCCCCCCATCAAGCCATTAACCCTTGTTGCGCTGGACATCGCCGGGGTAACCGAAATCTACAATGCCGGTGGCGCACAGGCAGTTGCCGCAATGGCACTGGGTACTGAGAGCATCCGGCCTGTGCAGAAGATTGTAGGGCCCGGCAACGTGTACGTCACGCTCGCAAAGATGATGCTCCGCGAGAAGGTGGAGATCGATTTCCCGGCAGGGCCCAGCGAGATTGGGATCATTGCCGATGAGACTGCCGACCCCCGCATTGTTGCCGCCGATATCCTTGCCCAGTCCGAGCATGACCCCAATGCTGCCTGTATCCTTATCACCACCGACAAGTCCCTCCCGGCAAAAGTCAGCCGCGAGGTGGAGGCGATGACTAAAGTTGCTCCGCGAAAGGAGATCATCGAGCAGGCGCTCAGGAACTCCGGGTATGTTGTTGTCAGCACTATGGAAGAAGCGATCCTTGCCTCAGATGCAGTTGCCCCGGAACACCTCTCGATACAGGTTGCAGACCCCTTAACCGTGGTCACACGGGTGAAGAACGCAGGGGCAATTTTTGTCGGGCGCTACTCGGCAGTTGCCTGTGGGGACTATGCTGTGGGAACCAACCATGTGCTCCCGACCGCAGGGTACGCAAAGACATACTCGGGACTTGATGTGAATCATTTCTGCAAGACCGCATCGGTTGAGATGATCGACCGCAACGGTCTTGAGACCATTGGCGATATTGTCGAGACCATTGCGGATGCAGAGGGTCTGCATGCCCATGCAGAATCCGTACGGGTACGCAGGCAGCATGGCAGGAAATAATTTTAAGGAATTATCCCCGAATAAAATCAAAAGCATCTCTTATATCTTTTTTTGTCTCATCCCGCCATATCCCAGGATAACTACGCCGGTTATAATCAGTGCCACAACCGGCAGAACCGGTTCGAGCGGAACTTCATTGGGTGGCGCTTCTGATGGATAAAAAACGATCTCGGCTGTAGCATACTCGCCTTTGACAAATCGCAGCCGGTCGATCGGGGAACTGACGACATGTACCGTATAGGTGCCGGGCTTGAGATTACCGAGGATAACTGCGGTGTCCCACGTATAGGACCAGGTGCCATTTCCGAGATGCACCGGTGTAGTTGTGAACAACCCGCGCCCGGCCGGGATGTTGAGGTTGTCAAGTGTCACGCCGCGGTTATCGAGGTCAGGTCCGATCACAAAGAGATAAACAGCAATTGTTTTGATCCCGGTTACTGTGCCGCTGAGGGTGATAGTATCCCCGATATGCGCCTCGTTCTCTGAAGTGTTGAGGGTGAGTGTCACTGCTCCTGCTGCGGGGATAAAAACGCACAGCAGGGCTGCGGCAAGGATGAACAGGAGCTTTGCCCGGCGCATGCAGGTAGGGTGTGCTGTTGGAATGTAAAACATTGTCTTTTTTAAAAGAGTGGCGGGTTTTAGAATCTGACCACCATCACTGCCTCTTCCTCTTTTTTGAGTTCGCCTTTGAGGTGCCCGGCATCAAAATCGTACCCATCGCCGGGAGTATAGTCCTCATAGAGCTCGCATTTGTCCAGCACATCAACAAATTCTTTTAAGAATATGCGGGGAATCACGTCCACCCGTCCCCCGAAACGCGTGGTGATCTTCTTGATCATCGCGCGGATGAAGCGGTGCGAGATCCGTTCGCGGTCCGGTTCGGTATAGGCCTGTGCATAGACATCTACGAGCTTGAGCGCCACCAGTTCGAGTTTTGAGGTATCGAACTTCCCGAGCATGATCTGCGGCTGGCGGGGGTTGCGGTACGCATCGTTCTGCACCACGCTGATGCGATCGTAGAGTGGCGGGACGGAACGGATGCCGCGTGAACCGTCATACATGGCGGGAGTGCCGGTAAAGAGGAAGAAACAGCGGGGCATATCGCCCCGGTCGAGCGCATCGATGATCCGGACGAGCGTGTGGTAACCCTTCTCCCGCTGGTTGCGCTGGAGTCCCTGCGTGGTCTCCATCTCATCAACGGCGATAGCAATCCCTTTGTAGCCCGCCCCGTGAATGATGGAAACAAGGCCCCGCAGGAAGAGAAACGCGATGGTGTCATCGATCTCGCCTTTGATTCCCGCTTTCTGCTTGAAGTCCCGCCCGATGTTCGGCTCACCGGCAATCCAGCCCAGTGCTGCCTGAGCGAGCTGGAAGTCGCCGGCATTGTTCGCACGGTAATAGGTGCGAAGCGCAGCCGCAAGTGCGGAGTTCACCTCGCTGATGCCGCTGAGCGCAGTCTCGATCTCCCGCTCGGTGGCCTCTTCGAGCAGAGCATCCTCAAGACCGGTCCCGCTCACTGATAGCAGCCGCTCTTCGATAGCAAAGAGCCAGTTGTCGAGAATCGTCTTGATCGCATGCTCTTCCCCACCGGTACGGAGGTTTGCACAAATCTGCTGGTAGATCCCTTTGAGCTTGTAGAGCGGGGTGGAAGACGAGATGATCACGTGCGAGGTGACAAAACCCTTGGTGCGGGCGATCTCTAGCGACCGTGCGACTAAAAACGTCTTGCCGCTCCCGTACTCGCCCCGGATAAACTTGAGATCCCCGCCGCTCTGGGCCACGTAATCCAGTTGTCGGCTGATCACGCCCTCTTCGACATCGAGCCCGACTGCGATCCGTTCAAGCCCGCTCGCAGGAACCGTGCCCCGGCGTAACGCATTGATGATGTTGATGCTCTCGAGCCGGCGCTGGTCCATCCGTTCAGGTTCCGGTATATTCATAGGCTTCTCCTTCCTCCCCAACTCCTTTCTTTGCGATCAGTAACAATCCCTGTGCAGCCGCTTTCTGGATCAGGCGGTTGACAATCCCGACCACCCGGCGGGTTCCCAGCACCTTTCGCAGCTCCATTTCGTTTGCCGTCCTGTGCATCCGGATAAACTCGAGGATCTTTGCCTCCTGTTCGGTAAGCCCGAGTTGGTCGGTGATCACCTGTGTCGGTTGACTGGCAGCTGCCCGTTTTTTTACCTGCGGCACGTTCATGATCGGGCGATCGGCCACCGACTTCTCCTTGCAGGTCCGTATCAGGCTGAGGAAATCTTCCAGGGAAATGGCCCGGGTGTGGGCCGGCATCACGTCCATCCCACTGAGGCAGTAATACTTGCAGCCTGCATAGTCCTGCTCTTCATGTGCATTGGTTCCGGCAATGAAAAAAGCCATCGCGAGCAGTTCGAGCCCTTCCGAATCGAGCGTTGCCCGTCTGGCTTCGAGTCTGACGATCAGTTGCTCCATTAAGCGTTTTAAGCGGTGCATGGTGCTGTGCCTGTCCACGATCACCGCTGCCACACGGCTGAGGTCAGCGCTTTTTTTCACATTCGATAATATGTAGAGCATCACCTTCTCGCATTCTCGCCCCTCGCCATGTGCATCGAGGAACTGCGCATAAGAAAGCCCGCCCGTGAGAAATGCTGCCCGGTATGCCCGGTAATACCAGGACCGGGCTTCTGCGGCATCACCCGCATCTTCGTATAACAAGGCGGTCTCGAGCAGGCTTGCTACGTTCACATCCTGTGATACAATGCCAAGGAACCTGCGTATGGCCTCATCTGTTGGCACACTGGTTTTTAAGAACTGGCGGTACCTGCTGATGATCGTCCGGAGCAGGTCCAGATCGTTTTTTGTGCCGAGTTCATCCCGTATCAGCAGTTCGTATGCAGCGAGTGCACGTTTCTCTCCATCCCCCTCAATACCCGCTGTCGCAGCAAGCAGATCGCACTCTAAAAGACGGTAGACCGGCCGGCGCGAGCATTCGATAAGCAACTGTGCAGCATCCAGCGCTTCGGTATAATTCCCGTTTGCCTGCAAGAGCAGTGCATAATCAAAGAGAAGCTCACAGTCCGGCTCATTATGGATATGATTGGAATAGGCTACCAGTGAAGCCTGAACATCATAGCGGGAGAGGGCAGAAAGGTATTTCCTGAGCACTGCGGGATCGCGGGTCTCTTTGTAGATCCGGTTTGCCGATTCAGCAGCGGCACGGAAGTTTCCGGTATTTACCAGTGCATCGATATATTCATGTCCCGGCGCCATCCCGCTACCCAGCTCAGCATGCGTTGAGAGTGCCTCATGTGCCTCACCAATTCCCAAGAGCGCCTGCATCAGGTGCTTAACGTCTGCGGGTTTCTTTCCCAGCTGCACGAGTCGTTTGAAGACGGGCAGTGCGGCCCGGTAATCCTTGTGAGCCAGGAGATACTCTGCATAACTACGCAGGGCATCCTGGTTGGAGGGATCGAGGTGAACGGCAGTTGCATACTCAGCGATTGCCCCTTCATCACCCCGTGCTTCCAGCACTTTTGCAAGATAACTGTGCACATACGAAGAGTCCGGCATCTTCTTTTCGAGATCCCGGAAGAAGACCTCCGCATCATCGGTTTTTCCCATGTAGTAGAGGTTGGTTGCTGCGAGCACCTCGATCGCGGAATCCTTCCCGGACTCTAAGATGATGGTGCAGAGCTGGCCGGACTCGATATACCTGCCGTCTTCAAAGAGCCGGAACGCCTCTTTCTTCTGCTCATCACGCGAGGATGGGATCATACGTTTCCTGGACCGAACCGGATCACAAAAAGACCCTTGAGCATCCGGATCATGTCCCGCTTCTGCACCCGTGAATCCCCCTTGTTCTTCCAGACAATGGGGACTTCAGTGACGGTATAACCTGCCCGCTGCAACCGCCAGAGCAGTTCGACATCGAACTCGAAACCTCGGGAGACCATCTGCGGCAGCACGGTATCAATTGCAGACTTTCTGAACACCTTTGCCCCGCACTGCGTATCGTTGTAGGTAAGACCAAAGAGCATCCGGATCAGGAGATTGAAAGCCCGGCTCTCTATCCGGCGCAGGATTCCCTGCCGCACGCGTAGCGTCGAGCCCGGCACCCAGCGCGAGCCGATTGCACCGTCAGAATTGGAAAGGTGGGAAAAGAGCCTGATCATCTCGTCAATACTCGTAGAACCGTCCGCATCGAAGTATCCTACGAGCGGTGCCTGGGTGGCTTTGAGTCCTTCGATCACGCCGCCTCCCTTACCCAGACGGTGATCAAACTCAAGGCAGCGGATAACGAGATCTTTTCTGCCATTTGTGATCCTGCTGACACAACCCGCTGTATTGTCTGTGCCGTCACAGACTACGATGAGTTCCCCGTCAAACCCCGTTATCTCGTCAAAGAGCGACTGGATCCGGTTCTCCTCGTTGTATGCAGGGATGACGAGACTGCAGGGTATGCCGGGGGTGGTCATGGCGGGCTTGCTCCGTTTAACAAAGATGTATTGATGAAGAGTGCCACGCGGCGTGAGGGATGCTGTGCGGACTCTTTTCTAGTACTGTCAGGGATTATTGTATTATAATCGTGGGCAGAGTGTCCCAATAACGTTACTGGTGTTTGAGCAGGTGCTTACCGAGCACCGTTGCGGGACGGTACTTCTCTGCTATATGGAGCGCGGTTTTCTTAAGTTCATGGTGTTCGGCAAGGCAGCTCTCCGGCGGCGGGGATTTGCGAAGAATTGCCGATGTGTTCTCGGTTATCTGGATGAGTTCTGTGGCAATGACTGCATTGAGCCAGATGAGATCTGATAGCATCTCTTTTGTTTCAGGGTCCTGCATGCAGAATAGTTCGTCCGATTATCATTATTAAACAACCGGCATGGGGGGCAAGGCATATTCTTAATCTCCTCCGGATAAAAACTTAATAGAGAATCATGTCCTATCTTGAAAACATCCGGCAGCATGGCAGGGATGCCAACCCGTTCTTCTGCTCTATGGGAATCGATATCGTCAGTTACGAAGCGGGAACGGCGGTGCTGCAAATGCATGTCCGGCCTGATATGCACAATGGTGTCGGCTGGCTGCAGGGTGGCATGCTCGTCGCGCTTGCTGATGAAGCGATTGCACTTGCCCTCTACACCCTGTTGACGGAACATGAAGGGATTGCAACCATCTCCGAATCCACCAGTTTTGTCAAAGGTGTCCGGGAGGGTGTTATCACTGCCGAGGCAAAAGTGATCAAGAAGGGACGACGCGTTGCATTTGCTGAGGCCGAAGTCTTTTTGGATGATGGTGAAAAAACCATGCTATCCCGCACGTCAGCAGCATTCGCGGTGACAGCAAAATAAAAAAAGTTGATTGTGTAAAAAGATAGGCTAAGATCTCTATTTCGAAAGGTAACATTTTTTTAAGTTGTGTAAGAACATTGATCACGGTAAGCCGGGAACACGCTTGCGATATTGCGATAAGGTCTCATTCGTGGAAGGGCGCACTGCCAGCCCTTCCACGAAGTGACACAATCAAGAGGTAAAATCAAAAAAAACTGGTAAATTATACCTTTCCGGGAGCGCCCCGGGATTTTGACACAACCTGGATCTTAGCCGATTTTTGTATTACCACTAAAAAGTTATTCCTTCTTTCCTTTGGACTTCTTCTCTTCGGGTTTCACTTCAGGCTTTCTGAATTGGATATACCAGATCGCTCCACCAGCGACGATGATTACGAGAATGGCGATCACAATCATCGTTGTTGTCGAATTCGAGTCAGCGGCCTTTTGTGCGATTGCAAGTTTATCGGTTACGGTTGGGTTGCCGGGTTCGGATTCCATGGCATTTGTGTAGGCATCCACTGCACCCTGGTAGTCCTGCATCTTTGAGAGTGTGTCCCCCTTGTTAATCAGGGCAATTGTGTAGTTCTGTTCAAACCTGATGGCATTGTTATACGCAGCGAGTGCATCCTGGTATTTTCCAAGATTATAGTTTGCATAGCCAATATTGTTCCAGAGCATTTTGTCCCTGGGATAGAGTGCCAGCCCCTGTTCGAAGGTCTGGATGGCTTCATCGTATTTCCTGAGCTGGATCTGTGCATAGCCTTTGTCCCGGTACGTATACAGCAGGGCATCGGACATTTTGATCATGGTCGTGTTGGAAGCAAGCGCCTGGTCAAAGGTTGCAATCGCCCGCTCATAATCATTCGTGTTGAGGAGCAATTCAGCCCGGTTATAATAGGTAGTGGCCTCATCTTTTGGTGCTTCATCCGCTGCGAACACCGGCGGAACAAAGCAGGCAATTAATGCGATAATTGCCAGAATGTGAATAAACTTCCTGAATTTCATACCCACTCAGTGAGATGTTTTCATAAATTAATCTTACTTTGGTTTGTCACATCCCATAGTTTTGAACCATCGTCTTTGCCGGATTCCTTTGCAGATAAGCCTGCGGTAAAAAGTCGGGTTTTATCCCGTTGCTTAAAGTAAGATAACACTATTAGGGATTGTGAGCCAAATATAATGCAATCGGGGAGATCCTAGTGAAGTACATCATAATTACCGGCGGTGTGATGAGCGGTCTGGGCAAGGGTATCACCGCTGCATCAGTGGGACGGATTTTACAGAACCGTGGCTACCGGGTCACGGCAGTCAAAATTGATCCTTACTTAAATATCGATGCAGGGACAATGAACCCGGCCCAGCACGGAGAAGTGTTCGTGCTCAAGGATGGCAGCGAAGTTGATCTCGATCTTGGCAACTATGAGCGTTTTCTCGACATCGAGCTGACGGCTGCCCACAATATTACTACCGGCAAGGTGTACCGCACGGTCATCGACAAGGAGCGCCGCGGCGATTTCCTTGGAGAAACCGTGCAGATCATCCCCCATATCACCGACCAGATCAAGACCTGTATCCGGCAGGCGGCAGAAGAAGAATTCCCCGATGGGACAAAAGCGGACATCTGCCTTGTGGAAGTCGGAGGTACTGTCGGTGACATCGAGAGCATGCCGTTCTTAGAAGCGGTCCGCCAGATGCACGGCGAACTACCCGAGCACGATATTGTGCTTGTCCATGTCACCCTGATCCCAGAAGACACGATGGGGGACATGAAGACCAAGCCCACCCAGCACTCGGTAAAAGCCCTGCGCGAGCTCGGGCTCCACGCGGATATTATCGTCGGCAGGAGTGAGAACCCGATTGGGGCAGGCACAAAACGAAAGATTTCAGCATTCTGCGATCTCCCCCAGAATGCGGTCATCTCTGCCGCAACCGCTCCGGATACGTACGCAGTTCCGATGGAGATGGAAAAGGAGGGTATTGCCGATGTGCTATCTGCCCATCTCGGGCTGGATAAGAAAGAGGTTGATACCAGCTGGTACCGGGTGGTGAACAAGGAATATACCAACCGGGTGACGGTTGCGATTGTGAGCAAGTACGGTATCGAGGATGTCTATATCAGTATCAAGGAATCGCTCAAGCATGCGGGACGTGCACTCTCCACGGAAGTGAAGATCGCGTGGCTGGATGCAGAACGCTACGAGCGTTGCCATCTCAAGGACTATGACGGCATCCTGGTTCCCGGTGGTTTCGGCAAACGGGGCATTGAAGGAAAGATCGAAGCGATCAAATTTGCCCGCGAGAACAATGTGCCATTCCTCGGGCTCTGCTTAGGATTCCAGCTGGCAACCGTTGAGTTCGCCCGCCACAAGGCAGGGTTTGCCGATGCCACGAGCGAGGAGTTCGGCGAGGGCACCCATGTGATCGGGCTCTTACCGGAACAGGAAGGGGTCAACGATCTCGGCGGGACAATGCGGCTGGGGAACTATACCGCAGATATCAGGGATGGTACGCTTGCTGCGAAACTCTACAAGGAAAAACAGATTACCGAACGGCACCGGCACCGGTATGAAGTGAACCCGCAGTATATCGGGGATCTGGAGAAGGCGGGACTCGTCTTTTCTGCCACTAATAAGAACCGGATGGAGTGTCTCGAACTTCCAGGTCACCCGTTCTTCTTTGCTACGCAGTTCCACCCGGAGTTCCGGTCCCGGCCAACCCACCCATCTCCCCCGTATCTCGGGTTTGTTGAAGCGTGCAGGGCAAACAAGAAGACAACATAGGAGTAAAAGATGGTCAATACAGAGAAATTCATTATAAAATCCATAGCAGAGATCAAAACCGCAGCAGGTGACGACAAGGTGGTCATGGCCCTGTCGGGCGGGGTCGACAGCTCGGTCTGTGCGGCTCTCGCAGCCCGTGCGATCGGTGACAATCTCATCCCGATTTATATCGACACCGGCCTGATGCGCAAGGGTGAGACCGAACGGATCCGGACGCTCTTTAGCCATATCCACCTCCAGATTGTCGATGCAGGCGACGAATTCTTAACATCGCTCAAGGGGATCTGCGATCCCGAAGACAAGCGCAAGGCGATTGGCGAGCGGTTCATCCGGGTCTTCGAGCGTGAGGCAAAGAAGCAGGGGGCAAAATGCCTGTTGCAGGGCACCATATACCCGGACCGTATCGAGAGCGAGGGTGGGATCAAGAGCCACCATAATGTGGGCGGTATGCCCCTGCACATGGAGTTCACGAAAGTGATCGAGCCTATCTGCGATCTCTACAAGGACGAAGTGCGGGAAGTTGCCGGAGCCCTTGGTCTGCCCAGGGAGATCCAGCACCGGATGCCGTTTCCGGGTCCCGGCCTTGCAGTTCGAGTACTAGGTGAAATCACGAAAGAGAAGGTCGACATCATCCGCGAGGCGAACTGGATCGTGGAAGACGAACTGGTCGAGAAGTACCAGCCATGGCAGTGTTTTGCCGCGCTGCTCGGCCTTGGCACCGGTGTCAAAGGTGACAACCGTATTCACGGGTGGATCGTTGCGATACGGGCAGTGAACTCCCGGGATGGGATGACTGCTGATCCGCTCGATATCCCGTTTGAGCATCTGGTAAAAATCGGCTCAAGAATAACTGCCGACATTCCCCGTGTTGCCAGAGTGGTGTACGATATCACTGCAAAACCGCCGGCAACCATTGAATATGAATAACGTCTGAACACAACAAAGAAAAGATTACTGTGATGGAAATGGAAACAACAAGCCAGTTCAAAGCCCTCGATGAACGCTACGTTATGCCTGCGTTCTCGCGCGATATGGCGATTGTAAAGGGTGAGGGATCAACCGTCTGGGATGCGGAAGGGAAAGCATATCTCGACTGTGTAGCAGGTATAGCCGTCTGCAGCACCGGGCACTGCCACCCGGCCGTGGTCAAAGCGATCTGCGATCAGGCACACCAGCTGATCCACTGCTCCAATCTCTATTACGTGCCTCACCAGGGTGATCTGGCAAAGAAACTCGTAGAGATTACCGGCATGCACAAGGCTTTCTTCTCCAATTCAGGAGCAGAAGCAATGGACGGGGCACTCAAACTTGCACGGGTCCGGACCGGTAAGAAAAAATTTGTCGCATTCACTCACGGGTTCCACGGTCGTACCGTTGGTTCCCTTGCCGTAACGCACA
Organism: Methanoregula sp.; assembly: GCA_030651815.1. Taxonomy (GTDB): domain Archaea; phylum Halobacteriota; class Methanomicrobia; order Methanomicrobiales; family Methanospirillaceae; genus Methanoregula. The sequence continues at coordinate 47,842 of JAUSBW010000216.1, read as the reverse complement.
AACCCGCAATCCGCGAGCCGTTCGAGCCCCTCGGGGTGATAAAGACTTTTGTCGAATATGGCGATCTTGACGCGCTGAAAAAAGTCGTGGATAAGGATACCGCAGGCGTCATATTCGAACCGATCCAGGGAGAAGCGGGCGTGATTATACCTCCGGACAGTTTCATTGAAGGCATCCGCGAAATCTGCGATGATGCCGGCGCTCTCATGATCGCCGATGAAGTACAGACCGGCATGGGACGTACCGGCAAATGGCTTGCCATGCAGCACACGAAGGTGCAGGCCGATATTGTCACATTAGCAAAAGGGATTGCAAGCGGGTTTCCCATGGGCGCACTGGTTGCCCGTGAAGATCTGGAGTTCAAAAAGAGCGAGCACGGGAGCACGTTTGCCGGTGGTCCGCTTGCCTGTGCAGCAGCGCTTGCAACAATCGATGTAATTGAGAAGATCCTCCCGGATGTCACCCGGAAAGGCGAGCGGTTCGGGAAGGGTCTTGCCGCGTATAACCCCCGCATCCGCGGGTTGATGATTGGTATGACCATCGGCGATATATGTCCGGGTGTCCAGAAGACATGTGCAGCACAGGGTGTGCTGGTCAACTGTGCCGCGGACGGGAACCTGCGTCTGGTCCCGCCGCTTGTTATTATGGATGCAGAGATCGACCGTGTGGTTGGAGTGATCAATGGAGCACTTGGTAAGGTCGTGTTATAAAAAAAAGAGCGGCTACGTTTTCGCAAAGAAAGCGGAGGATATCGCACGCGAGTACGGGATCAGTAAGATTGCACGGCTTGCGAGTAATGAAAATCCCGAACCACTCTCTCCTGCTGCATTAGCCGCAGCCGAAGAAGCTTTGCGGAACGTGAACCGGTATCCGGACGAGCGTGTCAATATCCTCATGAATGCCTTACGGGCATATTATGGCGATTATCACTTTGTGACGGGCGTAGGGATGGACGGTGTGATCGAGACTACCATCCGCACGCTTGTAGAGCCCGGTGAGACCGTGGCAATATCCACTCCCACGTTCTCCTTCTATGCACTTGCGGCAATGGGTCAGGGTGCAGAGGTGATCACTGTACCGCGTGAAGCGGATTTCTCGGTAGATTGCGGGAAACTGATCGAGGCTGCCAAAGGGGCAAAGATTACGGTTCTCTGTTCTCCCAATAACCCTACCGGGAATGCAACGTCGGTTGATGCAGTTGCCGGGATCCTTGAAGGGATCGAAGGGGTGCTCTTCTTAGACAACGCCTATGTCGAGTTCTCGGACTGCGACTATCTCCCCCTCATGAAAAAACATGAGAACCTTATTCTCGGAAGGACCTTTTCGAAAGTTTATTCCCTTGCCGGCCTCCGGATCGGGTATGCCTTTACCCCACGATGGCTTCCTCCCTGGTACCACCGGGCCGGTACACCGTTTACGGTAAATTCGGTCTCGGCATCAGCGGCAGCAGCAGCATTGCCGGATAAGGTGCGTGCAGAACGGTATATCGATCAGGTAAAGCGATGGCGCACACGATTTGCCGATGAGGTAAAATTCCCTGTACTGCCTTCGGATGCGAACTTTGTCATGGTCGATGTTGCTCCGCACAAGAGCGATGCAGTGGTCGAGAGCCTTGCCCGAAAAGGTGTTGTCGTCCGCTCGTGCAGGAGTTTTACCGGGCTTCCCGACCACTACATCCGCGTCAGCGTGGGTGAGGACTGGGAGAATGAGTTATTCGTGCAGGTGATAAACACACTATGATGTGTGGTATAACCGGCACCCCGGGCACGGGCAAATCGCTGATAGGTGATGAGCTCGCCCGGCGTGGGCACAAGGTTGTCCACCTCACCGATACCATACGCCCCTACATTACCGGCGATGATGAACAGCGCGACACCGAGATCTTCGATGATGAGCGCTGGGCAGCAGAGTTTGTGAAAGTCGATGGGTTTGTGGAAGGACACTTTGCCCATCTGCTTGCCTGCGATCGCATCGTTGTGCTCCGCTGCCGCCCGGATGAACTGAAAAAACGGCTGGGACAGCGCAAATATCCTGCCCGCAAGATTACGGAGAATGCGGATGCAGAAGCGCTCGATGACTGCCTGATTGAAACGGTGGAACTGCACGATGCCGCACATATCTTCGAACTGGATACCACAGGTCACGACCCGGTTTTTTGTGCTGACCAGATCGAAAGTTTTGTAGCAGGAAAGATTCCTGCACAGTTCGGTACGCTCGACTGGTCTGGCTTTTTAGAGGTGCACTAAATGACGCTCGACCAGTACCGCTCGCATGTAAAAGTGTATTTCGATCCGCTGGTTGCCATTGCTATCCGGTGCCGGCTGACGCCGAACTTCTTTACGATCGCCGCCCTGCTCGCATCTGCCGCAGCCGGTATCCTGTTTTACCTGCGGCTCGAACTCTGGGGGGTTGTTGCCGTAGCACTCAACGCGTTTTGTGATTCTATGGACGGTGCTGTTGCCCGCGAGATGAAGTGCCAGAGCAAACGAGGCGACTTTCTCGACCATGCGGTGGACCGTTACGCGGATATCTTCATCATCACCGGAATCTTTGCCGGGGGCATGGTGCCGTGGCAGATTGGCGTACTGGCACTCACCGGGGTGCTGATGGCGTCCTATCTCGGCACGCAGGCACAGGCAGTGGGTGTCGGGCGCTATTATGGCGGGCTTTTGGGCAGGGCGGACCGTCTTGTCCTGATTATAGTCGTCGGTATTATCGATCTCATCGCCCCCATGACTTTCTACTGGCTCGGCTGGTTCGGCTGGTTACTGCTGTTTTTTGGGATCTTCGGTCATATCACGGCGATCCAGCGGTTTTTGTATGTTTGGGCGAAGGTGGAGTGAGGAATTTTTAATATCACTTCCGCTCTCATGGGTATGCAACTGGAGAGGGGGTCTTCTTCTTCTCTTATTGTTCCCCTTTTTACTGCGAAAAATTTCGTAGTCTCCGTTTGGTTTATCAGTATCAGAATTGATTTTTTATTATGGATAAAAACGCGCTCGTCATCCTTCTCGTCTGCATTGCAGCGGTCTTTCTTGCCGGCTGCACACAAAATACTCCTCCTCCTGCAGTACCAGTGACAACTACACTTCCTCCAGCAACCGTAACGACCGTTCCCGTTGATGCACAGACCTGCACAACTGATGCGGACTGCGTGCCTGCCCAGTGCTGTCACCCGGCCAGCTGTGTCAGGCAGTCCGCAAAACCCGTATGCACTGATGTCATATGCACCATGAGCTGCGAAGGCCCACTTGACTGCGGCGCCGGCACCTGCGGGTGCACGAACTCCCGATGCTCGGTAATACAGGCACGGCCCACCACATTATCGGTTGTAACCAAAACTTCGGTAACGCTGACAGCAAGCCCCCAGCGTTACTCACCCATGATCTCTTTTCCACCCGGGGTCGGGATTACGGTGGATGCCAATGGTTTTGATGCTGCCAGATCCCGGTTCGCATGGAACGCTACGCACGGGAATTTTTTCTCCTGGGGCCCGGTAAATTACACAGTAGATGAGGTTGGAAACCCGGTCACCAATCATGGCGAGAAACTCTACTGGTCGTTTACACAAAAACCTGCATCAATCCTTGAGCCTGTGGTAATTACGGTCACGGCAACAGATGCTGCTACTGGCCGGATGCAGGGAAGCTCGAATGTGGTTCTGCTATGGGATGGGGATAATGCGGTTATGTTAAAGGATACCAGGTAACTTTTTGTTAGTACTGGATGGCGGACCGGTTACCTGCGATTGCCGGAGTACCCGGTCAGTGTTTTGTTTTCCCACCTGCGATGCTTCGGATGTATTCGAGTGCCGCAACAGCATCGTTGCGTTTCTGATCGCAGGCATTGGTATCAACCCATGCAAGGAACCGCTCGCGGGTTGCAGTATCAACCGCATCGCCGGAACCGGATACGATCGCCCGGTAGGTACGTTTTGGATAGAACAGGGACCGGGCAGAAACCAGTAGTGCGTCATGCACAGCAGTATCTACAATGCCGGTCTCCCTCGCCAGCTTTAAGGTAAACCGGATATTGATCAACGGTTCGGAGAGCGACAAGCCTGAGTTTGGATCGAATACAAGCGCCACTTCATCGTCCGACTCCAGTTCGCCGCTCTTATACATCTGATAAACCTCACCTATGCCCACCATCCCCAGAGTATCCATCTCTGCTGCCCGGAGTGCGCCCATGCTCGATGATCCGATCACCCGGACACCTTTTTTCACTGCCGCAAGGATCTCGCGGTGGGCGACGGCAGATTCCTGGTGAAAGACGCCATCGATTAAGCAGATGATGTCTGCACCGTCTCCTGCTGCTGCAAGGAGATCGCCCCGTTTTGCCGGAGGCCGGTACTCGGCAGCGAGGATCTTTTCTGCCGATTCCAGGTCAAGACTTGGCCCGAGAAAGACGATGATTTCTGGCATGCTTCACCCGTTCGCCCCGGCGTTCCGGGTCCATTGCAAAGACTTCGAGGCCCGGTACAATTACCCTGACTACCGGGATTCCGATCTCTTCTCTCGTCAGGTCAACGACAATGACCCGGTCCAGCCCCTTCTTCTCCAGTGCAGTGATGATATTCTGTATATCTTTTAAGAAGTCGTCGGTGTCTGTTGAGGGGATCGTTGCGTAATCCACCGTCCCGTTGTCCCGGTACCAGTACCCGTTGATCCGCTTTGCCCGCTCGTAGCCCATCTTTTTGCGAAGCTCGGCAAGGGTGGTGTCTTCCCGTGCCCCGTGGATCTGGGTGAGCCGGCTCTGGGCTACTTCGGTGAGTGCCCGCATAACGGCGATCCGAGCGCTGGTATGGGTCCCGATGCCAATGGTGAGGAGGCTGGGGTCTTTTAAGAGTACGTCATCTGCTACTGCAGCGATCGTCGGGATGCCGATGTCGCTGGTGATGTCCCGTATCGTAACTTCGACCTGTGCATCGGCAAATTTCTTCTGCATGTCCTTAATCAACGGATCATCAATGCCCGCAACCGCAGGACCGGTGTCCCGTGTCGATTCGACCAGCGACCAGGCGTCCCGCTCAATGACCTCGGAGAGGGCGTGGAAGACAGCTTCTTCGATGGTGTTTCCCGAAGCAAGGCCGTTTGTATTCGTGCGGAAGACTCCCCGGTGCCGGGGGGGGACCGGGTGAAATACGGCAAAGGCCGGGACCCATACCGTCTGGTTATTGACGATATCATACCCTTCGCACCAGGACATGAACCGGTCCGTTACTGCACCTTCCGGCAGGATCAGGTCCTCTGGATTGATTACGGGCTCGCGGCCTTCGAGTTCCTGGAACATCGCGACCCTTATGTCCCGGTCGTGCACTTCGGCCGAATACCGCTCGATTCCTTCCATTATCGCCGATATTCGCGACTCCTCAACGGTTGCTCCCTTGCCGTTGTACACGGTGATTGCACCGTCTTCTGCAGTCGGGCGGATGCAGGAGAAGACCGGAATCCCGATCCGGTCAAGGTTCGTGATGTCCGCGACACGGGTGATCCCGGCAGCGGGGACTTTGGGTTCGATGCGGGCAAGCGTCTCTTCCAGGGGGACAGCACGCTGCGTTTCATTGTTGTAGGCCTTTTTACAGGAGTTGAGCTGCATGGATGGATCTCTTAGGTAGTAGGTGGGTACTTTTCGGGTTTATACATGCCCATATGAGATGATCCGGAACACTGAACGGGGGGACGAGTGCGACCTCACCCGTCAGCGGGAAGTGCCGCAGCGAACTCCCGAACTTTTTCTGATGCCCCGTCCCTGAGCGGTACCCCGTGACCGGGGAGCAGGAGATCAAAATCGAGAGAGGCAATTTTCCGGATCGACTGGTGCGAACCTTTGAGGTCCATGGTAAAAAGAGCTGGGCCTTCGGTGATAGATGTCCCGTCATACCGGAGGATATCCCCAGCAAAAAGTGTCTTTGTACGTTCATCAAAAAGCCCCACGCTCCCAGGAGTATGTCCGGGAATATAGATGCACAGAAGCCCGTCAATCTGGTCCCCGTTGTTTAACAGGATATCCACCGGGAAGACGCCGGGATTCATGATCGCACCGGCGATCCGCAGCAGGAAGCCCCGGATGCCCGGATACACCGGCAGCGCGATCTGTCCGGACACATACCCTGCATCTGCTTTCCCGATCGCAACTTTTGCACCGGGAGCAGCTTTTTTAAGGGTGGCAACGCCCCCGATATGGTCCAGGTGAAAATGGGTGATGACGATGGTTTTGATCTCCGCAGGTTCCCGGTACAGCGTATTCCGGATATAGGTGAGGATCTTCTTCCCACTGCCGGCCGGCAGGCCGGTATCTATCACCGTGAGGCCATCACGGACGAGGATGTAACAATTGCCATTGACCCCATCCACCTGGTGGATGCCCGTTACAATCTCCATAGTATCACTCAATAGGCATTGGGTATTTCCATGGTATGAGTGTTGCCTTCACCTCGATCCCTCACTCAATGACCTGACTAACGAGACTCTACGTACTACATAATGTCATATCGTCGAAAATGTTAAACCCCATCCTCTCAATTTACTCGGAGGTCTTTTTCAAGAGATTAAGATATCCAACTTCATTTGAGGTCGGCAGTCCCAAATCACATCATTCAACACGACTTAATAACCGGAGCAGTTCGGTAGATTGCATAATTTCGTGTTGATTGTCAACTTTCAAAGTCCGGATGAACCAGTTAAGCGCAGTGAGTAGACGATATGCCAGATCGCATACGAAGAAATACGCTCGAACACGCTGTTCCAGATAATGACGGATGGGTGGATTCCTTCAGGATGGGATGCGATGATATGAAGAGTTTTTTTGTTATTTCGTTCATTGTTCAGAGATTAATCTTGACCGCAGAGTGATGTGAACTTTCTGGTTTGAAGGCGGGGTTGGCGGCGGTGCTGGCGGGGATCGTGATGGGAGAGAAAGGTCGGAAAAGGAGATGGAATAAACTACATCACTTTGGTTTTGTCAGCGATGGGGCGGATTTCCGGGACTTGTTCTTCTTGTGTCTTTGCATTATTTCTTTCTCCCGTTCAATCTCTTCGATAAGTTCCGGTTCACTGGGGATAGAGGTAAAGCCGGGATCCAGAACTGCCCTCAAATTCCCATAAAAACCCCCCTGCATAGTTTACCCCATCCCTCCTCTGTTTTTGCCAATTCCTTTTTGATCCACTAAACGGGAAAACACCAATCCAATTTTGATCCACCTGAAGACGAGTTCCACCCAATACCCAAATCAAACAAGGTGGGACGTGAGGTGAAGAACATGACAAACATGTACCCATCCGGGTTCAATACGGGCTTGGATTAACCATTTTCATCCTTTTTGACCGGCCGTATTGGGGGTTTTTCCGGGATGATTTTAGGAATACCTCAAAATATCGGGCAAATCGTGATATGGAAGGTTTTGGTGAGGAAAAAACCGGCCTTAACAGGCCCTATTGAATTGAATCCGTTTATCCGGATGAGCTGTAACTCGCAGTGGTAGAAAAAATGAATGAAACGACCCTTATATCATCTTCATAGATATGAACCCATCCGGGTTCAGGTATCCTGTGAGTGGATTTGTATTCTGCCGGTCCTGTCACACATGGGAATCATACCACACGTTTTTTTAATTCCCATCATTAGCAGATTTCTGTGTTTGCCGGATTATTGATCAGGACACCACAATGTTAATTAACAGGATGAACCTCTCATGCTATATTAATTATAAAGTTTGAGTTAATCCGATGAGAAAATGTTGTATCAAGCTCGATGACTCCTGATGAGTCTGGTATGGGGGTTGTGCAACTAATCAAAGTGGCCCGGTACAATCTCCAAAAACCCATGGATAAAGTGTATGATCTCTGATAATTCTCATGAAATGCGGAAGATACGAACTCAGGGATCAGGTTTATCATAATTTTACAGGAGCTCGGGAATGAATGATGAAGAAAAAAAAATAAAAATTCTTGTTGTTGAGGATGAGTTGCTCATAGGCCTTGATATCCAGGAAAGCCTCATGAAACTCGGTTATGAAGTTCCTGATATCGCCATCAGTGGAGAGGGTGCTCTTGACGCAGTGGAGAAGGAGAAACCTGACATTGTCCTCATGGACATCTATCTTCAGGGAAACCTCGATGGAATTCAGGCAGCAAAGATTATCCGGGATCGCGATAATATCCCTGTCATCTACCTCACAGCCTATTCCGATCATGATCTTCTGAAAAAGGCCCGGGAGACCACCCCTTACGGGTACATGCTTAAACCCTTTGATTGCCAGCAGGCCCGGGCCAGCATTGAGATGGCACTCGGTAAGCATGCAGTTGAGGAAAATCTGAAGTACAGCGAACGGACAAAAAAAGTACTTCTGAATGCAACGCCCGATTCGCTCTTCTTAATTAATGGAAACGGGGTAATCATTGCACTCAATGAGGCAATGGCGAAACGGATTGGAAAGCCGGTCGGAGAGATCCTTGGGTTGCACTACCTTGACCCGCTGATATCTACCGTGACCCAGGTCAAAAAAGAGGATATCGATGCTACGATCCTGTTAAAAACACCATTCCACAAGGAGAAGGAGTACAACGGCAGGTGGTTTGATATCAGCATATACCCGGTTCATGAACAACCGGGGAGAATTTCTGATCTCGCCATTTATTGTCACGATATCACGCCCCATAAGGAAGCGATTGAAAACCAGCTCAGGATAGCAAAACTCGAATCCCTCGGCCTTCTCGCCGGAGGAATAGCGCACCAGTTCAACAATATTCTAACCAAGGTACTTGGGAATATCTCTCTTGTACAATCCCTGATCAATGACTATGAGGAAGCGTCTTTACGTCTGTCAGCCGCAGCTGAAGAAGTATACCAGGCCCGCCAGCTGACCGGCAGGCTCCTTACATTCTCCCGTGGGGGCGAACCGGTCCGGAAGATTACCGATATCGTTCCTCTTATTGAAGGTGCTGTACAGCACACAGTTTCTGGTGCAGCATTCACAGTTACCTATTCCATTGAGAAACCTCTTCCAAAGGCGTTTATTGACAATACCCAGATCACCGAAGCATTATTCCAGATCCTTGAAAATGCGGTTCATTCCATGGAAAAAGGCGGGACAATACAGATTGGCATGCAAAAAGAGCTTGTTCCGGTCACAACACCGTTGCTCAAGAGCGGGGAATATCTTGTCATCACTGTTAAAGATGAGGGAACAGGTATCCCTGCGGAAAATCTGAGCAAGGTATTTGATATTTATTTCACTACCCAAACGGGAAGACATGGACTCGGTCTGCCGATTACACTCTCCATCATCCGCAGGCATGGGGGGGACATCATGTTCACTTCGGAACCCGGTAAAGGTACTAAAGTGAAGATCTATATCCCGGTTGCAGAACCAGAGCTGCCGCGGGAGAGTATGAAAAAATCCGTAATTCATGTGCTTATCATGGACGATGAATTTGCAATATGTGACATCGCCTCTACATTCTTAACCCAGAAAGGTTATCTGGTAACTACGGCATCCAGGGGTGAAGAAGCGATTGACATGTACCTGTCCGCGATGAAAAGCCCCCTGCCGGTTGATGTAGTCATCCTTGACCTCATCATTCCTGCCGGGCTTGGAGGAGTGGAGACAATGGATGCCTTAAAGAGAGTGGACTCCGGCGTCCGGGCCATTGTCTCAAGCGGCTACTCTGATGATCCTGTCATGGCCAACCCCCGGCGTTACGGTTTCTCCGGGATCCTGCCCAAACCGTACCGTCTTTCCGATCTTGATGCGACTATCAGGGAGATCGCTTCTGAAAAGCCTTCCGTTTAGCTCCGTAAGGAAACACCGGGAGGTTTTTTAATCGTCTGATTTTTCCCGCTGGATCCCCGGCACCGGGAATACGGGGTTGAGGTAATACCATGGAATCCACAATAAAGACACACCTGTTGCAGGCGACAGCAGTCGCCGGTGCTACCGCAGCGGTTATGATTCTGTCCGTCATCAGCATGCTGCACGGGCAGCATGCCATCTTTCCTTACTTTCTCCTCATTCCTATCCTCTTTGTTGTCTGGTTCTGGCCAAAATACGGGGTCATCTATTCCGTTCTTCTCGGCTGGCTATACATCACAATTGTGTACTTCTTTTTTTCCGGCGACCTCGGTGATCTTGCCGGCAGCACGGCATGGTTTTTTATCCTCATCTCCATCGGAATTGTTTTGTCGTCCTATGCATACGGTCAAAAAAGAGAAGAGCGGAAATACAAGGCAATTTACGAAAATTCTCAGGCGGGACTGTTTACCTGTACTCCTGACTTAATGCTGATTACCGGGTCCAACCCGCAGTTAGGTATTCTCCTTGGGTATGATACAACAGACCTGACCGGGAATGATTTTCAGTTAATCCTGCCAGATGCCCCCTCTCGCGAATCGTTTTTTTCTGCGCTTAAGGATTCCGGTCATGTAAGGAATCGGGAAGTGCAATTTCTGACCCGAAGGAAGGGTCTCCTTTGGGTTCTTCTTTCCGCAGCCTTAGTTGACGAAACAACAGTAATCTGCTCGGTAATCGATCTGTCAGACCGTAAAAAAACTGAAGAAACTCTTCTTACCTTTAATGAAACCCTTGAAGAAGGCATTAAGAAACGCACCTCAGAGCTCAATGCTGCGCTGGACAAGGAAGTAACATTACTAAGAGAGATTCATCACCGGGTAAAAAATAATCTCCAGCTGATTGCAAGCCTGTTAAATCTTCAGGTGCGTCGCACTGAGGATGAGAAAATCCGTATAGCGCTCAAGGAAAGCCAGAACCGTCTGCGGGCTATGGCAATAGTCCACCAGAAACTCAATGAGTCTGAAAGTTTCACACAAGTCGACCTTCCGGAGTGTATCAGGTTTATGGTTCTACGGATCTATCAAACTTTTAACACCGATACACGAAAAATCCGCCTCACGATCGATGCAAAGGATGTGATGATTGAGATTGATACTGCAATCACTATCAATCTGATAATAAATGAACTGGTAACGAATTCTCTTAAATATGCATTTCCGGCAAACCAGGATGGAAAAATCGAAATCCTCGTGAGCCGGGAAAACGGAAAAATTATCCTGATAATTGGGGATAACGGGGTTGGGATGCCCCCGGTACCTGACTGGAAACAACCGACAACTCTCGGTCTGATGATCGTGACCATGCTTGTCCAGCAGATGCATGGCACAATTGACAAGCCTGATGGCGGCGGTACGGTTTTTAAAATTATTCTTGAGGAGCGGCCTGCCGTTACCATCCATTCGGTGTCCGGGCTGGAATGAGCAGGGTACGATGCCCATCCGGGCTGCGTATCCTGTACCTGTAACAAAATAATGTGGCAGTGTGCAGCATACAAAGATCTTTTTCGTGATCGTTTATTTCCAAATTTTGAGACAAAAATCGGAAGGGACACAATCCTTTATTGAAACAAAATATCATGTAAAACAAAAGAGGATCCAATCTTTCTTATGCCGGTTTGTTATGATCTCTGTTCTCTGTGTTGATGATGATTCGATGTACCTCTCCCTTGAGAAGAGATGCCTTGAAGAGCCCGGTGCTTTGACGGTTACAACAGCGTTCTCAGCACCAGAAGCACTTCGGGCGATGGAAACAAGCAGGTTCGATGCAGTTATTGCCGATTACCAGATGCCCGGTATGGATGGTATCGAACTGCTCAAGGCGGTTCGTGCAGTAAACCCCGGCCTCCCGTTTATCTTATTCACCGGGAAGGGACGGGAAGATTTCGCTATGGATGCATGCGAAATTGGGGCAGATTATTTAGTTAAAAAAATGCAGGGTTTTTACACATCAGTTTGATGTGCTTGGGAACACCAGTATCAGGTAACACAGCATGACCCCCAGCCGTATCCTTATCGTTGAAGATGAGCGGATCGTAGCCGAGGATCTCAAAATGACACTTATCACGTCTGGGTTTGATGTCGTCGATATTGTGAAACGAGGGGAGGACGCGGTGGAACGGGCACGAGAGCTCATGCCCGATCTCATCTTAATGGACATCCACTTAGCGGGAACTATGACCGGTATTGAAGCCGCTGAACAGATTCACCTCTTCTCAGATATACCGATTATTTACCTTACAGCATTTGCCGATGCACAGATGTTGCAGAGGGTAAAGGTAACCCAACCCTATGGCTACATTCTCAAGCCTTATCAGGAACGGGAGATCCAGTCCGCTATTGAGATTGCACTCTACAAACACGAGATAAACCGGAAACTGAAGGAAAGCGAAGAGAGGTTCCGCACGCTCCTCTCTTCAATGCAATTAGGAATTGTGGTGATTGATCCGCATACCCACACCATTCTTGATGTCAACCAGAAGGGACTTGAAATGATCGGGGGGACCAAAGATGTGATTTTAGGATCACTCTGCCACCGTTTTATGTGTCCTGCTGAACCGGGCAGATGTCCGATTACCGATCTCGGTCAGACGAACGATGACTCTGAATGCTTCCTTATAACCGCCGATGGAAAAAAACTCCAGATCCAGAAAAGTGTTATACCTGCAACCCTGAGTGGAAATCAGGTTTTGATAGAATCCTTTATTGATATCACCCCTCTCAAACTCACAGAAAAAACGCTCAAATGCGCCAACAAGAAACTCAACCTGCTCAACAGCATCACAAGGCATGATATTCTCAACCAGCTCACGGTCCTGTTCCTCAAAATAGGGATGACAACGGATAAAATCCATGAGCCCGAAATGGCCCGGTTCATCCAGCAGATCCAACATATTGGTGAAAACATCCAGCGGCAGATTATGTTTACCCGTGATTACCAGGATGTTGGTGTCAAAACCCCGGTCTGGCAGGATGTGGGTCTGTCGGTGCGTGAAGCAATAAAAGACATTAATACCGGGTATGTTGCTGTCACTGTTGATATTGCATCCGTAGAGATCTTTGCAGACCCCCTTCTTCCCAAGGTATTTTACAATCTTGCCGACAACGCCATGCGTCACGGTGAGACAATCACTCAGATTACGTTCAGGTGCGAACGGTATAACGGGGATATGAGGATCATCTGTGAGGATGACGGAGTGGGTGTCCCGGAGAGACTAAAAAAAGGAATCTTCACCCGTGAATATTTTAAGAATACCGGGTTTGGGCTCAACCTGTCCCGCGAGATCTTAGCGATCACCGGTCTTTCTATCATAGAGAACGGTGAACATGGGAAAGGAGCCCGGTTCGAGATCACGGTGCCGGAAGGTATGTGGCGTTCAGCCTGAAAGAATCACTGAGCGTTTGGTATGAGTGCGATCAACAGTGACGAACACAATGTGAAGCATGGTGTGAGGTCCGGGCGAGAGCAGCCGTTGGCACCGGGAGCATTGCGACAAGTCATGGGCGTCATCCTACCAACAGGGCAACTCCGGAAAACAGCGATGGGATGTGAAGCGAGCCGAAGCAAAACTCCATAAAGATGCCGTTCTCCAGCGGGTGACTCCATCATGATGATGAGGAAACAATCGCTATTTTCGTTGAAGATGAAGATAAACTCCCTGCCCCGTTTCTGTTTGATCAGGTAGCCAAGTTCCGTAAGGTGCAGCAGATCCGTACGTGCAGTTTTGTACACAGTGTCGTATGTCTGCATGATCTCCCGGATCGTGAACTTGCAAAGTTCAGCTATTGAGGGTTCTGTCTCCTGATATTTGGGAGGTGTATGAAAGACCACACGGATGCGCAGGATTATTGCCTGTAGTGAATAATGAAGCTGTATCAATCAGCAGGGATGGACGAAAGCGTGACAGGAGAACCAACAACACAACCGGCAACTGCACTCCTCGTGCTCGGGTGCCCGCAGGTACCCGTACAGACAAGTATTGCACTGTACCTGATCAACCGCCTTAAAAAAGCAGGCATAGTGCCTACTGTTGCCGGCAACAAAGCCGCAAACACGCTTCTCGTGATTGCAGATCCCGACCGGCATTACCTGGGCGAAGTCATGGATCTTGACCGGGCGGTTGTCATGATCACTGAGAAGAAGCGGGACTTTGACCGTTGTTTTGTCTTTATCCATAATGATGCCGGGGTTACGTATGCCGGGACGATGAGTGCGATCTCAAAGGCGAAGGTGTACGCCATCATCTACGGCGAGCATTATGAGGATCTGCAAAAACAGATCGACTTTCCCTGCACCACCATTGCGGCAAAAGCCGTGCATAATCCCCTACCCTTAAAAAAAGCGCTCGATGAGGTGGCACCATGGGCTGCGTAGAATCGATGGATTACGAGATCGTGCTCCGGGATGCGACCTTTAAGGAGTCCCGCGATTTTATCAAAAAAACCTATGCCGAATTCCGGGATGTCCAGCCCGGGTTCAAAGTATTTGACACCCATGTGATCGGATTGCCCCCGATCGCCATCGGGCTCGATGGTGACTTTGTTATCTTCCCCTTCACCAAACCCTGCCATGGCACATTTCTCTTAAGGGTTGAGGACAAGGATGAGGCTGCACGACTAAGGGCACTTAAGAAATGAATATCAGTCGTTTCCGGCTGGACTAATTATAATAAGATGACGGCAATAAATAATGAAATAACAATTCAGGTTTTTTATGACCAGCAAGGGAAAAGTGCTTCTGATGGATGATGAGCAGATCATCCTTGATGTCACTTTAGAAGTTCTTAAGTTCCTTGACTATGGTGTGATGTTTGCCCGTGAAGGTGCAGCAGCAATCGAGCTCTATAAAAATGAGAAGACTGCCGGAGTCCCCTTTGATGTGGTCATCCTCGATCTTTCTGTTCCTGAAGGGATGGGGGGAAAAGAGGCAATCGCACGGCTGAAAGCGTTTGATCCTGAGGTAAAAGCGGTGGTATCCACAGGATATTCAAATGATCCGGTAGTGCTGGATTTTGCCAGCTATGGTTTTTGTGGAAAACTCACAAAACCCTACAAGATCAATGACATGAAAAATGTCCTTGAGCAGTTGATCAGAAAATAAGGAAGAAAAACAGTATTTCAGCTGTTTTACATTTTTTGTGTGAATTTATTAATCGCGTCTTCTGCTGTCCGTTTCACTTACTCAATCATTGTCCTGTTTTAATATTAGTACGGGGTCCTGGTGCCCTCACAACCCGGATGTTGCCGATTGCATCTGCTGCACCCCGGCAGACATACCCGTTGGAATCTTTTTAGCGACTGTACAGATGCGGGTGTGGTTGCTTTAACATTTTATTTAGGAAAAACCGGTTACGTGTATGCCAAATTATTTAGCAGCTCTGGCAGTATCAGAACATAAAGAGGATCTAAAATGAATGAGGTATCTGTTCTGATTGGGGGAAAGGCAGGAGACGGTATCAATAGTGCCGGGGCAATGGTAGCACAGTTGTTAAACCATCTTGGCTATCGCATCTATCTCTATTTCGATTACCCGTCCCTGATCCGGGGCGGGCATAACTTTGCTATCATACGCGGTTCGGAACGGGATGTCGGAACCTGTCGCAATCATGTTGATTTTGTACTGGCCCTCAATGAGGAAACCATAGAGCGGCACAAAGAAAAATACACGCAAAAAACCGTGTTCATCTCCAATAGGGATCTGATAAAGAATGGCGCTTATGGTATTCCGGTAAAGGCCATACTTGCAGAGGAAAAAGCTCCCGTCATTATGGGCAATTCAGCCCTCATCGGGGGATTTGCCAAAGCGGCAGGGATCGAGTGGGAGGTAGTTGATGCTGTGTTCCGCAGGCATATCCCAAAAGGTGCAGATCTGAACCTTGCCGTGGCAAAAAAAGCGTTCGATCTGTTCGATCCTGTCCAGCTCATAAAAAAAAGTGAAAACCCGCCGCAGCCCCTGGTATCGGGAAATGAAGCGATCGGGCTGGGATTGATCCGGGGCGGGCTGGATGCCTATGTTTCGTATCCCATGACCCCCTCATCAGGGATTCTCCATTTTCTTGCAGAGCAGAAAGAGCGGTTTGGCATAACCGTTGTGCATCCGGAGAACGAGATCGCAGTGATCCTGATGGCGCTCGGGTTTGCCTATGCAGGAAAAAAGTCTGCAATCGGTACGTCCGGAGGGGGATTCTGCCTGATGACGGAAGGGCTCTCACTTGCCGGAATGGCAGAAATTCCTATCGTGCTTGTAGTCTCCCAGCGAACCGGCCCCTCAACCGGACTCCCTACCTATACCGGGCAATCCGACCTCCAGTTTGTCCTCCACGCCGGACAGGGGGAGTTTCCCCGTATGATCGTGGCCCCGGGGGATGCACAGGAAGCCCTGCTCTGGTCAGAAACAGCAATGGATATAGCATGGAAATGCCAGTGCCCGGCGTTCATACTTGTCGACAAGACGCTCTCGGAAGGCACGTACAGTCTTGATCCTGCCGCAGCCCGGAATACATACGGTGCAGGGCCGCTCCTGTGGGATGGCAAGATCCCCTATCGCCGTTATGAGGATACAGCATCCGGCCTCTCTCCCATGGCATTTCCCGGAGCGAAAGATGCGGTAGTGAAAGTGAACAGCTACATGCATGACGAAGCGGGAATCACTGCAGAAGATGCGGAGATCTCAAATCAGATGACAAAAAAGCGCTTAAAAAAATGGGAGTATCTCATCGAAGTGATGCAGGGCTACCCGGGTGTGCTCCAATCGGGTAAATCCGATGCATCCACTGCTCTGCTCTGCTGGGGCTCTGTCAAAGGTGTCTGTGAAGAGGCAGCAGCAGAACTCGGCCTCAGGGTCATACGCCCAGTAGTGCTTGCCCCGTTTCCGATCGATAAGATCCAAAAAGCGCTCATGGGAGTAAAACGGCTGATTGTCGTGGAGGAGAATGTAACTGCCCAGCTTGCTGCACTTGCAGAGCGGCACGGAATAATTATCCATGAGAAGATCCTGCGGTATGATGGCAGGCCGTTTACCGTTGAAGATCTGGTCTCAAGGGTAAAGGAGGTGGGTATTTAATGCCACGAACACTCATCACCGGTGCCCGGAATACGTGGTGCCCGGGCTGCGGGAACTTCGCCCTCCAGCACACGTTAAAAAACCTGCTATCAGACCGGGAGAAGGAAGGAAAATCACTCGATGATGTGGTCCTTGTCTTGGGCATAGGCTGTCATGCAAAGATCGCTGATTATCTCAATATCAACAGTTTCTACTCGCTTCACGGAAGATCTATTCCCGCAGCTACAGGAATAAAACTTGCCAATCCTGACCTGACAGTGATCTGCTGCGTGGGAGACGGGGATGCGTATGCCGAGGGACTTGACCACCTGATCTTTGCAGCAAAGCGCAATATCGATATCACAGTGATAGTGCACAATAACCGGGTCTATGGACTCACTACCGGGCAGTACACTCCTACATCTCCTATAGGATTTAAGGGCAGATCAACTCCTGCAGGTACAGTGGAATATCCTCTTAATCCGGTTGAACTCATGCTTGCGAGCGGAGCCGGGTTCATAGCGCGGGGATATACCCGGAAGATGAAGCTGTTAAAGGGGCTGATCAGGGCAGGTATCGCACACAAGGGATTTGCGTTCATAGATGTGCTTCAGATCTGTGCCACGTTCTTTCCTGCCACCGACTACTATGATTCCCATGTGTACGAGTTGCCGGCAACCGGCAGTGGGGATTTTGAAGCAGCATGTGCACTGGCGCGTGAATGGGACTACAACAGCGATGCAGGGATTGCGCTTGGCACTTTTTTTACACGCGTGTCCCCATCGTTTGATGAGCGTATGATCCCTGTTTTGGCAGGAGAAGAAGTGCGTGAGCGTGCCATACGGGAGTTGTTTGATGCCCGGATGTGATCTTTGTCCCACAATTCCTGTGGGGAATCAGCTGCACCCAGATGGTGCGAAGAAACCGGAATGTACATGTGAATATGGATCCGGTTATTGAGGGGACGCAGATCGAATGAGCGAGGAACAACCATCCGTACCCGTACTGATCAGACCCTCTGATAATCCTGCATCACGTTCCGGTCTGCTCCGCCTGCTGGTGTTCCCCTTTGCCATCTATTCGGTCTGGATGATCGTGACCGCTCTGTTTGAAGGAGATCTACGGTTGTTCCTTTCTGCTGATCCCCGGGGCATCATTGTTTACACGGTTTTTGCATGCATCATTACGGGAATGATTTTACCTGTTTACTGTATACGGGAATCGTTTATCACCGGAGCGGTGAACATGTTCCAGATTGGATTTTGGCCTGTGCACAGGACGTTTTATGCATGTGCCCTGACAACCTTTTTCGGATACATGGCTATGGTGCTCTTCTCACCATTTGGGACTGACACTTCCGCATTTGGATATGCCTTTTTGCTCCTGCTGCCGACAGCGATCGCATCGGTGATGGTCTGCTGGGTGCTTCTTGGGACTCATGTACAGGCATTCGTGCGGGGCGGTGGGACCGTTATATCGATCGCTGCCGGCAGCCTGATCACTGCATGGCTCTTCTGTATCACATCCTTTGTACACAGCCCGCCCGTCCACTTGCAACCTGCGCTGGCGGGGTTTCTGGTGCTCGGGCTTGCAGCAGCGGTCTTCTTCTTTGCAATCAGGGACGTCTATGCTGCCAGCATTTTTGTTACGTTCGGGCTGACATTTGTTATGGCAGACAGTATCGGGGTATCAGGCACGCAGGCAGCGATGCCTGCATTGTATGGTTCCGCACTCCTTGGGATCATCACTCTTATCGGGATACACCTGTATTTCGTCCGGAATTTCAGGACCGTTAAGTTGCCGGCATGATCATGCACCGTTTAACCGGACCCTGGATAAAAAATATTATACGCATACCCACCGAAAGTTACCTGTATGGAGAACAAAGTCAGGAACGGACTTTTGATCTGTGCACTTCTTGTTTTTGCGGTACTGATTGCCGGGTGCTCCGATCAGTCATCTGCTGGTACGACTACACCGGTGCCCACGACTGCACTCCCTGAAGCAAAGTTTGCGGCAGGAGATATCATCGCCAAATCCGCGTCATCAACGGATCAGATGTTATTTGTCATCATCCAGTACGACACGAAGAGTGGTATGTACACCCGTGCCTGGATTCACAAAAATACTGACGGGTCATGGGGACACTTCAGTAATGACAAGACCGAAAAAGCTGAAAGAATCCTTGTCGAGACAGTTTACCCGGTAAAAATCGCTCGCGTGACTGTATCATCTATACCGATTGTCACACCCACCATTCCTCCGACTGTTGTCACAACCTTATCCGGCAGTGCTCCCACCGTGACCGGTATATCTCCTGCGAGCGGTGCCAGGGATGCAGTTGCCGGAGTAACAATCACCGGTACGAATTTCGAGAATGGTGCAACGGCAAAGTTAACCCGGGCCGGGTACCCGTCCATTACGGGAACGGGCGTATCCGTCTCTTCTGCAACTTCAATTGGCTGTACCTTCAATCTCGCCAGCGACTTGGGCAGCTACAATGTCGTGATTACCAACCCCGGTGGGCAGTCGGATACCAAAATGGGTGCATTTTTAATCGGTGATGCACCCCCCATTATCACGAGTGTTTCCCCAAGCACGGCTGGACTGAATTCTACCCAGCTTGCAATAAGTATCGAGGGCCAGAATTTCAAGGAGGGTGTGAAAGTAACCTTTGTTCAGGGAACAAACCCACCCCTTGACTGTGTCACTCCAACGTCTATTGATACAAAAAAGATCACCTGCGTTCTTGATCTTAAGATGTCCAATGGCGGCAACTTAGGTGACTGGGATGTGAAAGTGGTAAATATCGAGAGCCAGCAGACAGGTACATTGATTGGAAAATTCAAGGTTGACAATTCGACCAGTACCTGATCTCAAATCTTCATTTTTTTCTTATTCTTCGGCCTTTTGAAATTTGAGAAACAGTAGCCATTATTTTCTGATATGATTCATTGCACATTCACAGTTTTTCCTCCTCATACCACAAACTATTAACACCCCCGATCGGAAAAATACGTAATCATGGTCGAAGCCTTCATCACATCCCCTTTGTTTGCCCTTGTGGTGCTGCCGTTTCTGATTTTCTGCGCCCGCATCTGCGATGTGACGCTTGGTACTATCCGGGTCATCTTCATCTCCAAAGGGATCAATTACCTTGCTCCGATCATTGGTTTTTTTGAAGTGATCATCTGGCTGCTCGCCATTGGGCAGGTGATGAACAACTTAACCAACATAGTTGCGTATGTCGCCTACGGTGCCGGGTTTGCAGCCGGGACCTATATCGGTATGGCGATCGAGGAGAAGATCTCTCTTGGTCTGACCAGTGTGCGTATCATCACCAGAGAGGATCCGGCAGATCTGATGCATTACCTTAGGACGCATAATTATGGAGTCACCAGCATCGATGGGGAGGGAGCGACTGGTAAGGTAAAAATGGTATTTACCATCATCAAGCGGCAGGATCTTCCCCTGGTGATCAACATCATAAAGCAGTTCAATCCCTCCGGTTTTTATTCCGTAGAGGAGGTAAAATCCATTGCAGAAGGTGTATTTCCTGTTCGGAGATCGCGTGGAGTCTTTTCCTGGAGGGATTCCCTCCGGTTTTACCGGAAGGGAAAATGATCCGTGCATATGCATGAGAATGAATCGCAAATGAAATCCGGTCCTGCGGTGTACCTTCATACAGACAGATCCCCGGTCATTGGGGGAGCCCTGCTCATCCCGTACCTCATCTGGACCAGCTTTGCTGCATATCTCAATTATGCGATCATGGTGCTGAACCCGTAGCAGGAGAACTCCCGGGACACCAAAACCCGCTATATACGGTCCAATATCAGAACCAATACTTTCTTTTTGTTGCAGGGTGACGAGAACATATACGGAGTTTTCATGCCCATACAGCAGGTTCATGTGGAAAATTTCAAGAGTTTTTCTAAACTCGATATTGATCTGTCCCGCTTCAATGTGGTCATAGGATCGAATGCAGCGGGGAAATCCAATTTCATCAGTATTTTTAAGTTCCTGCGGGATATTGCACGTCACGGTCTGGCAGATGCGATCGCCATGCAGGGAGGGTCAGAGTATATCCGGAATGCGAAGATCGGAAATACGCAGGATCTGGTCATGCGGGTTTCCTATACCCCTGACCAGAAACTGGATATTATCGATCAGAAGAGCGGTGAGAATGCACTTCTGGGGATCCAGTCGTGCGAATCTTCCTACGAGTTTGCGATACGGTTCGATGGTGCCGGGGATGGATTTGCGATCATAAAAGACCGGCTCGTGATCGGATGCGAGGTCTCGTCGTGCGAAAGAAATGGAACGAATGTCACGAAAAAAAGCACCCTGGGACGCGGGGAGATACAGGTGACCAATGAAGAGGGCGATGTGAAGTTTGCAGTACACCTCCCGGAGGGATGCCCTCTTTCTGAAAACGATATCATCCCTGTTTTTTTCCGTGGGGGACATCTAAAAAAACAGGCTCTTCTCCTGGAGAGCTCGTACGCTTATCCGTTGCCGCACGTAGAGAAATTCTTTGACCGGATAGCGGTATACGATATCGATCCAAAACTCTCAAAACGAGGAGCAGTAATAACCGGAAAACGGGCACTCGATGAGGATGCCGGCAATCTTGCCCTGGTTGTAAAAACCATCATCGAAGATCCCGAAAAGAAACGGAAATTCTCAAACCTGCTCCATGACACATTGCCTTTTGTCGAGGATTTTTCCGTGCAGAAGTTTATGGATGTCTCTCTAATCCTCACGCTTCGCGAACGTTATGCCAGGAGCTATGATCTTCCTGCCACCTCCATATCAGATGGCACAATCACCATCTTTGCCCTGATAATCGCGCTCTATTTCGAGGACAAACCGTTTATCATTATTGAAGAGCCCGTCAGCCATATCCACCCGTTTTTAGTCGCCCGTGTCATGGCAATGATGAAGGAGTCATCAGAAAGAAAGCAGCTGATGATCACCACCCACAGCACGGAAGTTGTAAAACATGTCAGTCCAAAAGATATCCTGCTCATCTCGCGGGACAGCGAGGGGTTCTCCGTCATCTCGCGCCCTGCGGATAAAGAAGAGGTCAGGACGTTTCTAAAAAACGAGATAGGGATTGAAGAGCTCTTTGTCCAGAACCTGCTGGGATTGTGAGCATGAAAAAACGGCTGTTTATCCTTGTCGAAGGGGAAGATGATGTCAGGTTCTTTGGCCGCATCATAAAACCCCTGTTCGTTTCACGGTATGAATCCATTGAGATCATTGCCTATGCCAGTATCAGGAGGGTGAAGGTAAACAACTTTTTAAAAAGTGTCCGGCAGATGAACAATGATTACATATTTGTTGCAGATATCGATACAGAACGCTCGGTAAGGGACAAAAAACAGATCCTGTACTTCCATTTCAATAATATCGCCGGCCACAGCATTGTTATTGTAATCAAAGAGATCGAGAGCTGGTATTATGCCGGGCTTTCTGCCATTGCCGCACAGGATATCGGGGTTGCTGATCTCACCACTACCGATAATATCTTCAAGGAGGATTTCAACCAGATCATGCCACGGCATTTTGATTCACGGATCGATTTTATGTTTGAGATCCTCAAATCCTTCTCGCTTGAAACCGCCGTTTTGAAAAACCGTTCGTTTAAGTTCTTTGTTGAACGGTATCATCTTTCCGACAGTATTCCTGACATGCACCTCCATGATGCATGAAACCGGTTATGCTTTTTAGCACCATCGAAACGATTATTTCAAATCTCCACACTATTTACGTAACAACCGGACTTTCGGAGGTTTTTATTTTTGACAGAAAAATACAAGTGTGCCATTTGCGGGCATGAATACAATCCTAAAAAGGGAGAACCGTTGCAGAATATCCCCCCCGGCAGGGAATTTGCTGCCCTTGCAGAAGACTGGACATGTCCGGTCTGTGGGGCAGCAAAGAAATTTTTTAACAGGAGTATGTAGTGATTGTTATGGTTTCACGGGAAATTGCACAGGGAATCTTCTGGGTCGGTGCGCTTGATTTTGACCGGCGTCTCTTTGATGCTCTGATCCCGCTCCCGGACGGTACGAGCTACAATGCCTACCTGATCAAGGGAAGCGGGAAGACCGCACTCATCGATACGGTTGACCCTGCAAAGGAGTTTGAGCTGGTATCAAACCTGCTCAAACTCGGTGTCGAGCGGATCGATTACGTAGTCGTCAACCATGCGGAGCAGGATCATTCCGGCTCACTGCCGATGATCCTCGAATTCTACCCGAATGCAATGGTGGTGACCAATGAGAAGTGCAAAGAATTTCTTGTTGCATTGCTCCAGCTCCCGGAAAACCGGTTCCAGATCATTAAGGATAAAGAGACCCTGTCACTGGGTGACCGAACTCTTGAATTCCATCTCACCCCGTGGACCCATTGGCCCGATACGCAGGTGACCTACTTAAAGGAAGACCAGATCCTCTTCTCCTGTGATCTCTTCGGGTTCCACATGGCCTCATCTGACCTGTATGTGGTCGATGAAGCTGCGTGTTTACGGTCGGCAAAAAAGTATTATGCCGGGATTATGATGCCTTTTCGTACCAGTATCAAAGGGCATCTTGAGCGGGTAAAGACGCTCCCGCTCAAGCTGATCGCACCCAGCCACGGTCCGATCCATAAAAACCCGCAGTTCATTCTCGATGCCTATGCCGACTGGACTTCAGATGCTCTGAAAAATGAAGTCGTGATCCCCTACATCTCGATGCATGGCAGCACAGAGAAGATGGTAGCACACCTGACAAATGCCCTGATCGTCCGCGGGATCACGGTAAAACCATTCAACCTGAACGTAACAGATATCGGGGAACTGGCGCTTGCCCTGGTGGATACCGCAACTGTCGTGGTAGCGACACCTACTGTGCTCTTTGGACCCCACCCACAGATAGTGTATGCCACCTACTTAACCAACGTGCTCAAACCCAAGTTCCGGTTTGCATCCGTGATCGGATCATACGGATGGGGAGGCAAAACTGCTGAAACGATCGTAAAGATGTTAGACCACGTTAAGGTAGAAGTCCTTGAGCCGGTTATGGTAAAAGGGCAACCGGATGAATCGACGTTAAAGCAGCTCGACCGGCTTGCTGACGATATATTAAAGAAGCATCACGAGATCAACATTGTGTAAGGAGAGATCTGTATGACAAAAAAGCTTGAAATCTACAAATGCAGTGTTTGTGGAAATATTACCCTGGTTGTCCATGCTTCCGGAGGAACCCTCGTGTGCTGTGGCAAACCCATGGAGCTGCAGATGGAAAAAACCGATGACACGGGTAAGGAGAAACATGTGCCGGTCATTGAGAAATCTGCAAAAGGCGTACTGGTGAAAGCAGGTTCAGTTCCTCATCCTATGGAAGAGAAACATTATATCGAATGGATCGAAGTGACCTCCGGAAAAAATCTCTCCGTTGCTGGATTAAAACCCGGTGAAAAGCCTGAAGCAGAGTTCTGCACTGCCGATACGAATGCCAGGGTACGCGCATACTGCAATGTGCACGGGCTCTGGACGAACAAGCGGTAATTATCCTCTCCTCTTTTTTATACGCTGACGAGAGGCAAACACTAATAGATCCTCAGTGGCAATTCTTTAGCAATGCACCGGTTTGAGCATCTTTCCACGATCATTGCAGATCTCGGGGATATTTTTGTCTTTATTGCCCCGATCACCTGTGTCCCGCTCATTGTTGCGGTTATTTTCTCCGAGTGGAATATGCTCCTGCCCATGCTTGCCGTGCCCCTTACATTCTACGTCATCGGCATGCTGATAAGAAAACTCCCCCGCACTGAACGGGTCGTGAGACTTTCGACTGCACTGTGCTCGGTTGCCCTTTTCTGGTTTGCCAGTGCGATGGTGAGCGGTCTGCCGTTCATGCTCGGTCTGCACATGGGATTTACCGATGCACTCTTCGAAGGGATGGCGGGCTGGACCGGGACGGCCTTTTCCATGATGCTGTCACTGGAGACAGCCCCCCATACTCTACTCTTCTGGCGATCCTATATGCAGTGGATCAGCGGGATTGGGATTATCGCATTTGCGATTGCTATGGCCAGCAGCACCGGGCTTTCCCGGTCAAAGATCTTCCGCACCGAAAGCAGGGACGAACCTCTGATGCATGGAGTGGTCTCCACCGGGAGGGCGCTCTGGAAGATCTACGGGATTCTTACCTTCTTTGCCCTGGGTCTTATCCTGTTTACCGGCCTATCCTTATGGGAATCGCTCAACCTTGCGCTTGCTGCCATATCCACAGGAGGGTTTACCCTGCACGAAGGAGGGATCCTATATTACGACAGCTCTATGCTCGAGCTTATTCTCATCCCGATCATGATCGCAGGAGCCCTGCCGTTCAAACTCTATTATCTCATAGCAGAAAACCGGCGCTGGAGCCTGTTTGGCGATGAGCAGGTCAAACTCTTCTTTGTCTTCCTGGCTTTGGGAACCGCTGTCCTGACCTACGATCTGGTCTTTTTTAATAACCTTGAGTATCTGCCGGCTCTGCACCAGGGTCTCTTCATGACTGTCTCTGCCATCACTACTACTGGATTTTCTATCGCAAACATCCATACATGGGCAGCCGTAACCATCCTCTTTCTCGCGATGATTGTCTTTATAGGGGGAGCGAGTGGCAGTACTGCAGGCGGGATTAAATTACACCGGGTCATGCTCGCCGTCCGTGCCCTGCTCTGGTGGTTCCGGCGTCTCTTTGTCAGTGGCAAGGTGCTCCTGCCGTTCAGGCTCGAAGGACGGGTGATCCCAAAGGCAACCGCAGAGCTTGAAGTTTCAAAGAATATGCTCATAATCATCCTGTCAGTAACTGTCATTTTTGTCGCTACGCTTGCCGTTATCCAGTTCTATCTCACTTCATTTTCATTGACCGAAATTGTCCTCGATGTTGTCTCTGCGTTCTCTACCTGCGGCCTGGGTTCCGGGTATGTATCTCCCGATATGCCTGTCATCTCAAAATGGATCTTTATCTGCGTGATGTGGGTGGGCAGGCTTGAAGTGATCCCGGTGGTGATGCTTGTTATGGCCATTTTTGGCAGACAGGAATAACCGGGAAAAATCTGCCTGTGCTCCATGTAAAACAATTTTACTTTTCTTAACATCAGGAGATCTAATATAAATTGCCATTCCATAGTACGGTGATGAAACAGATCGCCCTGTACGGCAAGGGGGGTATCGGTAAGTCCACCACCTCGGCCAATCTCTCCGCTGCCCTTTCAGGTATGGGGCTTGACATTCTGCAAATCGGGTGCGATCCCAAGCGGGACAGTACCCGGATGCTGATGCACGGGAACTTTATCCCAACCGTCATGGACCTTGTCCGGGTCCGGGGCGAAGCACCAATTACTCTCTCGGAGATCGAGTTTACCGGGTTTAACGGTGTCCGCTGTGTGGAGGCAGGAGGGCCGGAACCCGGTGTCGGGTGTGCCGGGCGGGGGATCATCGCCACGTTCCAGCTGCTCGAGAAGTTCGGTGCCTTAAAAGGCGATGTGATTGTATATGATGTGCTCGGCGATGTTGTCTGCGGAGGATTTGCCATGCCTATGCGCGAGGGATATGCGCAGGATGTCTACCTCGTCACTTCCGGGGAACTGATGTCATTGTATGCAGCCAACAACATCTGCAAGGCGATACAACGCCTTTCGTCCAGAACTAAAAGCACATGCCGGTTGGCCGGGGTGATCTGCAATGCCAGGGACCAGCCGAATGAAGAAGAGCTTGTGGCAGAGTTTGCAAAGCGTGTGAACAGCTCGCTTATTCAGTACATTCCCCGTGATCGGGTAGTGCAGATTGCCGAACTCAACCGGAAGACGGTTATCGAGTACGAACCTGCCTCTGCACAGGCAAAATATTACCGCACCCTGGCTACACGGGTGATGGAGAATACCCATTTTACTATCCCTACCCCGTTAGAGATTGATGAGCTTGAATCCCTTGCCTATTCATACATCTAGATTCGGGGGCTGTACCCTCACCGGTGCCCTCTCAGTGACCACTCATGTCCGCAATACCGCCAGTATTGTCCATGGGCCAAAGGGATGCACGCATCATAACTTCTCCCTGTTACACGCAACCGGGCTTGATAATGAGACGGTCACCCTGCCGGCACTGATCTCTACTGCACTGTGCGAAAGCGATATTGTGTTTGGCGGAGAGGGGGCACTGCTCCGGACCCTTGATGCTGTGGCAGAACGTGACTTAGATGCGATCTTCGTGCTCTCTACCTGCATAGTTGACACCATAGGGGATGATGTAGCCGCCATCTGCTGCAGGGAGTATGGCGTGCCGGTGGTCATTGTGCCAACTGCCGGTTTCCTCGGGGGCACCTTCCAGAACGGGGTGGCAAATGCCCTCTGCGCGATTGCCGGTACCGCTGCACCCGGTCCGGTGAATGACTGCGTGAATATCATTGGCGAGAAGAATCTCGAATACGAGGTTGAGGAGAACTATGCAGAAGTCATCCGTCTTTTAGGAACGCTCGGTATTCCTGTCAACCTGCGGTTCGTGCATGATATCACGTTCGATGAGATCGGGATGCTGGGAGCTGCCCGTCTCAACATACTAAGGGAGCCTGCCCTGATGCCGGTGGGTAATTACCTAAAGCAACGGTTTGGTACCCCTTTTATTCCGACATTTCCACTCGGACTCTCCGGCACTCTCTCGTTTGTAGAGGCAGTTGCCGGAACGTTTGGCATAGACAGCAGTCATGCTGTGGAAAAAGAACGCCTGTTCCAGAGAGATACCCTTGCCGGATTTTCCGATCTTAAGGGTATGGATGCATCGTTTGATCCTGCCATGAGTGATCCGGATGGAGTGTATTCTTCATCTGAAGTGGCAGAGGCATTGCGGATGCATATGAAAAAGCCGGGCACGAGCTGTGTCCCGCTCGGTCCCGGCACCCCGGTTGGAACCACCGGTGTGCGGCGGATGCTCCATCGCTGGAGGCGCCAGCTTCATGCCTGAATGTACCAATCCCCTCTGGCCCTGTGCTATGACCGGGGCTGCTGCCTGCCTTGCCGGATTCGATGGGCTGACAGTAGTGATCCACGGTTCGAGCGGCTGTTATTACTACCCTACCACGCTCCTTCATGCCCCCCTGCACGGCACATTTATTCTCGAGCACGAGATCATCTTTGGCTCAGAGGACCGGCTCAACGAAGTGATCGGCGGGTTATCCGGCCGTGGCAAACGCATAGCTGTCATCACCACCTGTGTTCCGGCAATTCTTGGTGAGGATATCCGGTCGATGCTCGAAAAGCACGATGTGATCCTTGTGGACAGTCCGGGTTTTTCCGGAGATGTGGAGGCGGGATACAAAAATGCTCTTTCGATACTGGCACCCCGTATTGGTCCCGATGTCAGGGGCGTGAATATTGATGGCGTCTGCCTGTTCGATCCATTCTATGCTGGCAATGTGCAGGAGATCACGCGACTGCTGAGTATGGCCCGTATCCCGGTGGGGACGATATTTTCTCATGACCGACTCGAAAAGGTGCAGCACGCTTCACCGTATACAATCGGCACCAACGAGGATTTTGCGAGCGGTATTGGCGAGTATTGTGGCGGAACGCTTGGGTTTCGGGCGATCGGGGCTACATTCAAAAGGCTGGGTGAGGTGTTTGCGGACGCGGATGTGGACCGGGTCTTTTTGGAGCTCGAACAGCAGGAGGAGCGGATAGTCAGGGCATGTGACAAGTACCTGCTCCGGTTTGATCCCCCCTCTGTTGCGATCTTTGCCGGTTTTTCCTATGCTGTGCATGTTGCAGGGACACTCGAAAAGTACCTGGATGCGGATATCCGGTGCATAGGTTCGCGTAATGCTCCGGGCGAATCGAAATATCCTGTTGAACAGGTTACCGGGCTTGAGGGGGTACGATCCCTTATCAGACAGCATAATCCTGATCTGGTGATGGGGTCGTCCTTTGAGCGCTCTGTCTGTGAAGCCCGGGCCTTTACCGGCATCACCCCTCCGCTGCGGGGAACAGTCCGGCTTGCCCCCTCTTCCTTTGCGGGAATAAACGGCACCCTGTCTCTCGTAGAGCAGGTGCTCAACACCTGCATGGACCAGAAACCTGTAAAGTCCTGATCTTAAGAGCAATTCCAACACTTCCCGTTCTCCAGCCAGGAAATCCGTTTCCATTCCAGTAATTTATCGATTTTTTCACTTTCACCCTGCGCACGGTGACGGGTTATATAGCCGGCACTGCAACGCCATAGTACGACAAAAAGGTGGTCGGGTATGATGGAAAAAGCAGGATATCTCCAGCGGACCGGGTACAGCGCATTTGACAGTGAAGGAAATGTTCATGCGGTGATAGAATTCCATATCCTTGGAACCCGCTATGCAATACGGCGTTCTGATCTCTCAAAGGCAGTCTCCGGTCATGTTTTTGTGCAGCTGGAGGAACTCACTCACCAGTGGCAGTACTACCTTGGAGCGGTAAAGGGGCTGGCGCAGGTATCAGTCTCCGGTAAAGCCTTAAACATCGAGTTGTTCGAGGCCGGGAATTTCACGGTTTCCTTAAACTCACTCCGTGGCGTAATGTATGGAAAAGAGCGTCTGGCAACCATAGTGAAGATTCCGGCGCAGCCTGCCATCAGCGCCCGCCGGGATGTTTACGGACAGCAGCAGATCAGTGCGGTTGTGTAAAAAGGTGGGCGGATTGCACGAATGGCTGAGATCCCCGTGTCGTGATCACTGGCAGTCCGAAAGTAAACAACTCTTTTTTCCGATGAAATCGTGCAACATTAATAGTTCTGCGACAGATGATCATATGTGGAGCAGAACACTCCTCTTTTATCCGGTAATTCCGAAGTGAACCGGCACAAAGAAACAGTGGTCATGATGATGGATACCACAGATACTATGTACCGGGATCTGGTGGAATGCCAGCAGGATTTGATTGTTCAGTTCAATCTGGAAGGACGCCTTCTCTTTGTGAATTCTGCGTACAGTGAAGCGGTGGGAAAATCCAAAGAGGCGCTGACCGGCAGTGTGTTCATGCCTGTTACCAGTGAGCGGTATGCCGATGTCATTGCCACCCGGATGACCAGGCTCTTCCGCCCGCCGTTTGCCTGCACCGTCGAACAGTGGATCCAGACGCCAAAGGGAATGCGGTGCTTTAACTGGTCGGCAAAGTCCGTGCTGAACGATTCAAATATGGTTGAATCGATCGTAGCCACCGGCCATGATATCACCCGGATCAAGAGCGAGCAGAGAGCAATAAAAAAGAAGGATGAGGAGCTGATGCTCGCCATAGAGAGCGGGAACCAGATGTATTACACCCACACTCCTGATCATACCATGATGTTTGTGAGCCCGCGCCTTAGGGCACTCCTCGGGTGCCACCCAAAGGAAGGAAAACGCATCTGGACGGATTATCTCACCGATAATCCGATGAATGCGGCCGGGCTTGAACGGACGATCAGGGCGGTCGCATCCGGCAGGCGCGAACCCCCCTACCGGCTCGAGATGAGTTCGCGGGACGGGCGCATCATAAGGCTTGAAGTCAATGAGATTCCGCTGGTGAAGAACGGAAAAACAGTCTCGATAGCGGGTTGTGTTACGGATATTACTGAGAAAGCGCTTGTCGAAGAGGGGCTTGCTGAGGCCGAGGTTTTGATTCCTGACCTTGCCGTCTCAAAAAAACACATAGCTGGTCAACCTGTGTATCCTGTCACCCGCCCTAAAAAGAAGCTTGGCTTTTTCCAGTCCCTCTTTTCGCGAAAATCGGATGAGGAAGATGATAACGATTTTCCTTAAACGTCCCCGGAATCTGAAATAGCTCGAATCTGGTGATGCCACTGGATCCGGGCGTCCCCCACCTTTCATCTTCTTGAGCACCGCCCTCCACCCTCATTGCAGCGGGGGGAACCCATCGTCTTTTCCATGGATCCTGTCAAGGTGGAGGGTGACAAGGATAATGAAGATCCCAATGGCGATGATGGCATACCCCTGCGGCTCGTCGTTTACTGGAGGGAACGCGACTACGTAGATCCCGTTTGCGATCATAAAAAGGGCGATAATACATCCTTCTATCATGAGAGCCCTGACCATGTGCCTGACGCCTGCTGAGCAGGAGTGGGGGGAGGATAGGATAAAGGGTGTTTCATGAACCGGTTTTAAAAAAAAAGTGAGTGAAAATCAGGAGTTCATGAGAACTGCACCTTTTGCTGCCAGATCGTTCATCTGGGCGGTAATTCTGTCCATTATCTGTTTTTCATTATTGTAGGTGATGGTCAGTTGATCCAGTTCAGCTTTTAACTGAACCAGTTTCAGCTCTTTGGAATCGATAGTTTGTTTTACACCCAAAGACTCCTGATATTCAGCGGCTGTCAGGCCCCGGCCAGCATATTTGTTATTGTAGAAATCTAAAACAGAACGGTAATAGTCCAGTTCAGCATTGTATTCACTCACTTTTGCATTGTACTGGCTGACAATCGTTGCAGACCGTTCAATCTCGTTGTTAGAGTCACGTCTCAAATCCATATTTGTTTTTAAGTCTTTGGGGTTCTCAAAGAAGATGCCGCGATAGTAATTGGGGTTCTCTTTTTTATACACGAGAAAACCGCCCGTAGTCTCTAATGCAACCCATTGTCGCGGGGCTGCTTCCACTATAACCCAGACATGATTATAGTCTTTCCAACCTGCATCCGGGTTCTGGATATTTCCCGCAACCAGTAATGCCTGCATACCTTGTGTCTCTACGATATTCCAGACATCCTGCGCCATATCTGCGCAGACGAAGTAATCATACAGGCTGTAGGTGTGAATTTTGTGATAATCTTCTACAATCTGTCGTAAAATACGGATATTGGTATCTTCCTGGCTTTCGATGATAAATGCAACAGTTGAGTTCTGGCCGGAGGGAAGTGATGCAACCAGATGGTAATTTCCGCTAGGTAACGTGGTGCCATCAAGGGTAAGATTATAGGAGTTATCTGAACGAATGGCCACCGATTGAGTTTTGAGAGGCGACGCGGTTCCCTGCGTGTAGACCGTGATCGTTACACTGGGATTCTCTTTTGGATGAGGCCTGACGGCTGTACCGGAGAGGGTAACCGCTTCTCCTTTTTTATACATACAGGTCGCCGGTGCCGTAGTATTTTGTATCATCTCCCCCGAAAAGCACAAAACCTTTACCTCCGGGATGAGGTTATCGGATAAGTCGGCGTTGATGGTTTCTGCCTGGCCCAGCGTGACGGTAATATTCTTTTTCCATGAGGGATACCCCTCGTGACGGAATTCCAGGTGATACTCTCCCGGGAGGAGATAGTGAATTACACACGGGGTTATTCCCCGGAATTCTGAATTCAGGTACACTCCCGCTCCCACGGGATCGGACTGGACGAAAAGGGAACTTTGTGAGAAGAGATATCCGAGGCCAGCAACAAGGAAAATCATGAATACCGCTGCAATAAGCAGGTACTGTATTTTACGGCCGACTTTTTTTACCGTGTCCGGCTCAGGTTTTACTGGCTTCATTTCCTGCGTGCCATCATCATCTATTGCAGAACCGCAGTTTGTGCAGAACCGCATCTTTTCCTGTACTGATGACCCACATTTGGGACAAAATTTCAGCATTGTTTGTGATTATTTATTTTGTCACGAAATAGATTTCTCTATTGCATTACGGTTCTCTTAAAAGACCCCCTGTTCCTGTTTATCTACCGCATGTCCGCATCGCCATAAATACGGTGTGAAGGCCCCTTGACAGAGGAGACTTCCTTTTTTAGTTCCCGAAAAGATCCCGCGTCCATTGCATACGGCCATGTGGCACCCGTCATGGCTCAGGAGAAAGATGGCACTGCAGGCAGTCACCTCTTCATGATCTCTAAAAATAAACGAAAGACACAGCCCCTTTTTGTCTCCCTTTCCCATCCACAGCCCTTATCCCAATAAAATCCAACCTCACCATAATCAGCTCGCATCCATCATGACATACCCAAACAGAACCCGGGCCGGTGCACTCATGTTCATCGGGACCGCGTGGTTCCTGATGGGAATCATCGTCGCCGAGGCGCTATTTCCTAACTATCAGGTCACAAGGATGATTAGCGATCTCGGGGTAGGAACCACACCCTCCATCTATAACTCCGCTATCTTTGGCTTTGGTCTCCTGCTCATCGCAGCTGCATACCTGCTCCATACAGCGGGAACAAAACTCTGGTTCGTCGCCCCTCTGGCATTGATCGGCATCGGGGCTGCGGGTGTCGGGATCTTTCCCGAGAACATTGTTGTCCCGCATTCGATCTGTGCGATCACGGTCTTTGTCTGTGGAGGCCTGTGTGCGATCCTTGGATACCGGGTCTTTCGTGCCCCATGGTCATGGTTCTCGCCAATACCGGGAGTCATCACGCTTGTTGCCGTAGTGCTGCCCGGGGCTAAGATCTATCCCGGTCCTGGTGCAGGGGGCATGGAACGGATAATCGCCTGCCCGCTCATCATCCGGGCAATCGGCACCGGGGCGTATCTGATGGCGCCGGAACAGGGATAAAAAAGGATTTTTTCTCTTTCACGCTTGTTTCCTGCCATGCTCACGGCAGTACTCATCCAGCGCACGCCTGGTTGCGTGCCACGCGTCGCTAATCTTCGTCGCATCAAGCAGTCCTTTGCGGGCAGCAAGACTCAGGTACTCCTGCGAATAGGGTGACACCTGTGCCAGTTCGCGGAGGGGAATGAGCGTCCCTTTGTCCCCTGCGATGGCGAGAGTTTGGGAGAGCGCTTCGTTCACCGCATGGGCAATGAACTGAACAAACCCGGAAAGGTCCCCGCAATCCGCTTTTCGAAGGGCTCGATAGTACTGCAGCCGGTTCTTCTGGTCAAGAACAATCGGAGGGAAACCGTTCCGGATCAGGTACAGGTTCCCTAAAAGCCGGGCAACCCTGCCATTTCCGTCAATGAACGGGAGAATCGCAACAAAGCGGTGATGGAGATATGCCGTCATCTCAATAACCGGGCGGTTCCCCTGTGCAATATCTGTAATAAGCCCGTCCATCTCGCGGATGATATGCTGCCAGTCTGTGGGTGATTGAACGGCGCCGGTGATACGCACATTCTTCGTGCGGTAGCGCCCGGCACTCTCAAGGATCCCACGGGTTACAATCTCATGGATCTGCTGGATCGTGACATGGTTGATCGGTGCCTGTTCGTGTGCCAGCCGGACAATGAGATCATATCCCTGTGCATTATTGGTTGCTTCAAGGTGCTCCTGTAGGGTTTTACCCCCGATGGTGATCCCTTCATTGAGAATGAGTTTTGTCTCAGAGAGCGTGAGGGTGTTTCCCTCAATGGCATTGGAGTTGTAGGTATGGAGAACCCGCATCTCGTGATGTAATCGTTCTACGAGATCCTTATCAAGCGGGCGCAACGCATTCAGGAGTTCGCTCTTCTCGCGAATCCATTCCATGATATGAGTATCGACAGCAGTCATATCGGTATCGGTTGATTTTCGGTCGATCCGATATTCATTTGTGACATTATAGAACTTATCATTGGGGGAGATTGGATCGGTGATGGAGTAACGGTATTTCTCTCATTGTATGATGTTTGACAATTATAAAAAAAAACGCATGAAGTCAAAGATTTCGCACCAAAGCAATGAAAATTTTGTTCTCCGAATTCAATTTCCATTTATCTACTCTATCGTCGGAAGATTTCAAAATTTTCATGACAAAAGATTCGTCTTACTTCCCTTTCTTCACGCATTCCGCGATATACGACCCGGCCTTTGTCGTCCGTGCCGAGCCGCCCATATCTTTGGTAACCACGCCATCTTTTATGCTCTGCTCGATGGCAGTAACGATTGTGGCAGCCGCCTTGTGCTCCCCGATATGATCGAGCAGTAACGATCCCGCCCAGATGGTGGCAATCGGGTTTGCAACACTCATGCCCTTATACTTCGGGGCCGAACCGTGGATCGGCTCGAACATCGATGTGCCCTTCGGGTTGATGTTGCCTCCGGGAGCAAGGCCAAGTCCGCCCTGGATCATGGCGCCGAGATCGGTGATGATATCGCCGAACATGTTTGGCGTGACCACGACATCGAACCACTCAGGATTCTTGACAAACCACATGGTGACCGCATCGACGAAGTTGAAATCGGTCTTGACGTCCGGATATTTCTTTGCCGTCTCGGTAAAGACATCGCGCCAGAGCCCATATACATCCGAGAGCACGTTTGCCTTGTCGACCGATGTGAGTTTCTTCTCCCGCTGCATGGCAAGGTCAAAGGCATAGGTCTGGACCCTGCGTGAACCCTCGCGGGTGATGACTCCGATCTGGTAAGCGATCTCCTCAGCATCGCTCTCCACATCGAGACCGAACTTCACGCTGTACATATCGCGGATTACATTGAGTTCTTTCTTCTCATGTTTCTTAAACCGGGAACCAATTCCCACATAGAAGTCCTCGGTGTTCTCCCGGACTACGACAAAGTCGATATCCGCAGGAGTTTTGCCGGCCAGCGGGGTCTCGACGCCGCTCAGGAGCTTGATGGGCCGGAGGTTGACATACATGTCGAAATGGAAGCGAAGCGTTAACAGAATGCCTTTTTCAAGTATACCCGGTTTTACCCGCTCGTCGCCAATCGCTCCGAAATAGATCGCCTTGAACTTCGAGAGTTCGTTGAGTTCCTCTTCAGTGACGAGTTTTCGTGAATTGATGTACCGGTCCGCTCCGATATCGAAATCCGTCCACTGGATATCGAAGTTGAACCGCTCTCCTGCTGCCTCTAATACTTTCTTTCCTTCGGCTACGATCTCCGGGCCGATCCCGTCCCCGCCGATTGCCGCTATTTTGTACATACCGGAACCTCCTTTAACTTCTTTGCGTATTCCACAAGCCCGCCGGCATCGATGATGCCCTGCATGAACTCCGGCACAGGTTCAGTCTTAAACTGCCTGCCGTCCGCCTCGATGATACCTTTTTTGATATTCAGGGTGATCTTTGCCCCGTCTGCAATCTTGTCTGCATCCTTGCAGACCACGGGAAGCACCCCGACATTTATGGAATTGCGGAAAAAGATCCGTGCAAACGACTGGGCGACAACCACGTTTACCCCCCCGCCAATGAGTGCGAGCGGGGCATGTTCGCGGGAAGAGCCGCAGCCGAAATTTCGACCGCCGACTACGATATCTCCCGCCTTCACTTTCTTTGCGTACTCATCACGGGTGCCTTCAAAGGCATGCTTTGAGAGTTCCTTTGGATCATAGATCGTCAGGAACCTGCCCGGAATGATGGCATCCGTATCGATATCATCGCCGAACTTCCAGACTCGCATGTTCTGTGCTGCCTGCGGCGGGTTCATTACGAGTTTTTTTACCGGTACTGATTTTTTCGTAGTCATGATCACACCTCCCTTGGGTCAGTGATAACGCCTGTGATCGCACTTGCCGCTGCGGTTGCCGGCGAACAGAGGTATACCTTGCCCTCGGTGCTTCCCTGCCGGCCCTTGAAGTTACGGTTCGAGGTAGACAGTGATACCTCGCCGGGTGCTAAGAGTCCGAATGCCCCGCCCATGCAGGGACCGCAGCACGGTGCTTCCACGAGAGCTCCGGCCTTTACGAACTTCTCGATGAGCCCGGCCTTTAAGGTCTTTAAGTATTCGTCACGGGATGCCGGGATGATGATGACCCGGACATTCCGGCTGAACTTCTTCTTTCCCAGTACTTCTGCAGCTTCCTCAAGATCCTCAAACCGCCCATTCGTACAGGAACCGATGAACACCTGGTCTACGTGTGTTCCGGCAACCTTGCTGACCGGTACCCCGGTATCCACATTGTGCGGAACAGCTACCTGCGGTTCCATATTCGAGACTTTGTAGGTGCGTTTGCCGGCGTATTTAGCATCCTCATCGCTCATGAGTGGGAACGACTTCATCTTGCGCCGTCCCTTCATGTAATCCCACGTGATCTTATCGGGAGCGACAATACCGGCTTTTCCACCCATCTCAATTGCCATATTGCACAGCGTCATCCTGCCCGCCATATCGAGTTTCGAAATTGTCTTACCGGCAAATTCTATAGCCTGATAGGTTGCACCGTCAGCCCCGATATCTGCTGCAATAGAAAGGATCAGGTCTTTTGCTCCGACCCGCTTGGGGAACTTCCCCGATACCTCGGCACGGATGGTCTCGGGCACCTTGAAGTACAGGGCACCGTACTTCAGGACAAAACCCATGTCGGTAGAACCGATACCGGTAGCAAACGCTCCCACAGCACCATACATACAGGTGTGGGAATCCGCACCCACGACGATCTCACCCGGCGCTGCTCTTCCTTTCTCGAGCACTACCTGGTGACAGACACCTTCATTGATGTCATAGTTGTAAATCCCCTGCTCTGCGGCAAATTTCCGCATGTATACATGGTTCTCGGCTGCCGGAATGGAATCTGCCGGAATCTGGTGGTCAAAGAGCATGATGACGTGTTCCGGGTCAAAGACTTTGGATCCATCCATCTCGTAGAACTTCTGGATGGCAAGCGGCCCGGTAATATCATGAATCATCGCCCCGTCAATTGGTGCCATGACCACTTCACCGGCTCGTATATCGCTGCCACATTTTTGAGAAAATATTTTCTCTACGATTGTTGCTCCCATGCTGAATCGGGGTACTATTAGTTGTCAATTATATTGTAGTTTGGGGGAGACTCCCGCTCAAAGTAAATGGCAGGGGGCAGCTGATCATTTTTATGATTTCCCCCCCCCCTGAAATCTAATCAAGCCATAACTGCCGTTTTTTTCGCAGTCAAAGTAATCTTTAACCTTTTTTCAGGTTAAGATCATGCGATAATTTATGATCGAAAGAAAGTCGCTCTTAATAATCACCCTCGTCATTATGGCGATGGCATGTGTCGGGATTGCTGCTGCGGCCACCGACACGAGTAACTATAAAGTGATCCAGGCATCCGGTACCGGTAATGTGATCGGAACACCCGACCGGGCTCAGGTTACGTTCTCTGTTGAAACCGAAAATACTGATGTGAAGATCGCACAGCAGGACAATGCCGCGAGAATGGCAACGGTGATCAATGCGCTCGTAGCCATCGGTATTCCCCGGGACGCACTCAAAACAACAGGGTACAATATCTACCCGGTATATGAAGACTCAACCAAGTCCATCATCGACCAGAAAGTCCGCACCTACCGGGTTACCAATACCCTTACAGTCACCCTCCATGATGTGAGCAAAACCGGTGATGTCATCGATGTAGCAGTTGCAAACGGGATCAACCAGGCAAGTTCCATTCAGTTCCTCTTATCGGATGAACAGTCCCAGGTACTCCGCACCGAGGCGTTGAAAGAGGCCGTTGCACGCGCACGCGCAGATGCTGACACAGTTGCAGCTGCAATGGGAACTAACATCACGGGTGTGCAGAGGGCCGACATCAGTGGAGGGTATTCCCCCGTCCTGTATGAGAATTACCAGTACGATGCAGGGAATGCGATGATGAAGTCGGCAGTACCCACCCCGATTCAGCCCGGAGATATCACGGTCAGCGCACAGGTATCCATCACCTGCCTGATCCGCTAATCCATGGCGTGAAAATCCCTGTCGTGATTTTCATACAACCCATGAGGCCACTTGCCTCATACCCTTTTTTTTAAGCACTCTTCAAAACTTTTTTACATAAGCAGCGTGTGATGATATCTTAAGGCAAGCATACATCAACCGGATACTCCGGAAAAAACCAGCAAAGCAAAAATTTCGAATATCCCAAAATCTGCGGATACAATAGGATTGATTTTACTATGGAACGCAATATTGGCTTTAAAGAGCGACGGTACATCGAAGAGTTGAGAATTTTAACGAAATCCACTGCAAACGACTGCGTGATTGATGACCGGTTCGACCGGGTCATCTACGTGATCCGCCCGGGCGACATGGGCCTTGCAATCGGTAAAAAGGGTGACAACATAAAACGCCTGCAGAATGTG
Organism: Methanoregula sp.; assembly: GCA_030651815.1. Taxonomy (GTDB): domain Archaea; phylum Halobacteriota; class Methanomicrobia; order Methanomicrobiales; family Methanospirillaceae; genus Methanoregula. The sequence continues at coordinate 8,977 of JAUSBW010000216.1, read as the reverse complement.
CTCGGCAAACGGATCGAGATGGTCGAGTATGCCGATACCGTTGAAGCATTCATTGCAAACATCTTCAAACCTGCTGAAGTGGTGGGGGTTGAACGCGGGCCGGAGAACGGGCCGGTCAATGTCTTTGTCAGACAGCGAAGTGACCTTGGAATTGCAATCGGAAAGGCAGGCTGCAATATCGAAAAGGCGCGCACCCTCTGCCGCAGGTTTTTTGGGCTTGAATTGGGAGAAGTACTTCTCACACAGGAGACGGTATGAACCGCACGGTCGATCCTAAAATGATTGCAGAGCTCTGGGACGTGATCTGCGAACGGGCAGAAAATCCCAAACCTGAATCTTATACCACAAATCTGCTAACCGATCAAAAAGGCATAGACAAGATACTGGAGAAAGTGGGCGAGGAGTCCACTGAGTTCATCCTTGCGATAAAGAACGGGGTGAACGAACGCACGGTGGAAGAGACCGCAGATCTCCTGTTCCATATTTTCGTTGCGCTCCGGGCAGCAGGGATCGATCTTAACGATGTGATGAACGAGCTTAAACACCGGCGCAAATAACTTTTTTATTTGTGCAGGAACGTTAAAAGATCCATCATATCCGGCAGTTCTGCGGATTTCTGACCTGCGGATGTGAGCACACACTCTTCTACAAAGATCGGGATATCGCCCCGGAGTGCAAGCGCAATACCATCGCTCGGTCGGCAGTCAAGATACTCGTCGTGCAGTCCTGAACTCATCACCAGCTGGGCATAATACACCCCATCTTCGATACTGTCGATCTGCAGGTATCGCAGCGTGATGGAAAACTTCGCACAGAGATCGATAAAGAGATCGTGGGTGAACGGTCGTGGCAGTACTTCTTTTATCTGTGCGCTGTTGATTGATACCGCCTCCCAGATCCCGATGAATATCGGCAGGAGGCGGTCATTGGCATCAGTAAGTACCACAAGAGGCACGGTAGCGGCATCGCTAATCGCGACAAATACCCCTTTGACCTCACACTTCACCTGTGTCATGTCCTTGAAGAGAGATTGCCGTGATCTATGATAAGGGTTAAGGTGTTCCGGGTCACTCGCGCTTGTGGGCTTCACGGCGGACGATGATGAGGCTTGAACCGACACCCAGTGCGATATTGAAATAGTACATCACGATCCGCCAGATAACGACGAAGATTCCAACGATCGATGCCGGGATGAACAGGGCATACATGGATGTTGCGCCTACCTCGGCGACACCGGAGCTTCCGGGGGTTAAGGGTATCATCATCACTATCGCTAATATGAGCTGGATTACAAAAGACTCTAAAAACAGGGGCGGCTGGCCGAGTCCGACAAGGATAAGTGAGGCAGTAAAAATTTCTGAGATCCAGTAGAGCAGGGTGAACAGAAATCCCCACAGGAGCCCGCCTTTGGCGCTCTTAACAAACTTGATCACGGCCCCGTGAAAATTATCAATCTCCGTGTCCGCCCGCACGATCAGTTTTTCGATCCGTTTACTCTCCCATTTCTTTGTGAACCGGTATGTACACCAGTTGACAACTTTTTTTACAATATCCGGTCGTTTTATTGCAAGGTAAAACAGGAAGAGGCAACCGACAACAAATATCCATGTGATATAGACCATAACCTCGGAGACTGCACCGAGGCTCTTCCATTGTTCGGTCAGGACAATCATCGCAAATGCCGCAAGTAGAGCAAGTACGATACCATCAAGCACCCGCTCCATGATCACCACTGCCGTGGCATCCCCCAGTGGGACATCTGCCTTGTAGAGCTCGTGAATCCGGACCGGCTCCCCCCCTGCCTGTGACGGTGTGACTGCTGCTGCGAGCAGGTTGGCAAAGACCAGGTTCAGACTGTAAAAAAAACCGATCCTGTACCCAAGTGACCCGGTCATCTTCTGAACGCGCCATGCCCAGAAGCACATCGATAAGAGATGTGTCATAAAAGCGAGGAGTAAGAACCAGATATTGACTTGCTGGAGACAGGTAAGCGTATTTTCATTGATGGTAAAGTACAGGATAATGATTAGAATGGCGAGTGAGAATCCTACAGAAATATAGAGCCATCTGGCCTGTGACTTCTCCATGAAAACTCCTTAATAACCGGCGATGATGAGGGTTACTGGATGCTAGCTAAACAGGTTATGGTGCATAGTATAAACGCTTTTATTACCTGAAAACGGGTGCAGTGGAAGACATCCGTTTTTGATTGTTACATCCACTACACCGTAAAAATATCATGGTGCGCCATAATGCGGAAGTATCCGCACGTCACACCGGTATCCAGCCAGCCGTGCCCGTAACTGAAGCAGGCAAGAGCGTCTTCATTTGCCCCTGCCTCACGGTACCTGGCGCCCTGAGATGCATACTGCGCAGTGATGAAAAGAACCTTCCCGGCAAAATCATTGCTGATCGTTTTTGGCTCTCCTGCACATTCCACCGAGGATCGTGCTGTGTCGAGCAGATGCTCGTAGCGAAGGGTCTTCTCCTGAAGTTTTTCTGCAAGAGGCAGGGGCAGTTTCTCCAAAGGTCCGGCAAAAGGACAGAACATGTTCTGCCTGTTGCAGATCAGGAGGCCGGATGAAATACCGAAATGCAGCCAGCCGGTTCCATACCAGAATGCTGCAAGAGCGTTGACGAGATCTCCTGTGTTGTAAAAAGTGGCCCCGTCTTTCCGGTAGGCCTGTGCCATCTCCATGACTGCGAAGGCTTCCCGCTCAAGGGGAGTGTACTGTTGCGCTGCACTACGGGTGCGAACAAGAGCAGCATTGAGTTCATACCTGCATTCAGCGATCTTCATAGGCCGGCAAATATCTCCAGGTATTCGCGCTCCATTTCGTGCAGTTCAGCCGGGACGATGAGAATATGAAGCGGTGGCCCGAAATCACAGGCAAGGATCTTCTCTGACGGACCTGCAATAATTACCGGCTCATCCGATCCCGCCCGGGCAATGCCGACATACAGCGGTATCCGGCACCCTTTTTTTTCTGCCATCTCTTCTAATAGAGCTACGGCTTCTTGCACCGTCATATACCGCTCGTTCTGGATATCAAGATAGACAAGGGTGTGCAGGCGCAGGGAGAGGTTCTGTGCGATTACATCGATGGGCGTAGTCGGTGACCAGTTCTTCTGCGGGAAGGGAACGGAGCAGGACTTGCCGAACCGGTAGTTCTGGAGCCCGGATACCCCGCAGACTGCGCTTACTATGGATGCCGCGTGCACGATTGCGGTTCTGATACCCCGTTCCGCCGCACGCATCCGGAGATCTGCATGGGTGGTAGAGACCATCGGGTCTCCTGCACAGAGAAACACCACGCTGCTCTTTTCTGCCTTATCCAGCATCTCTTCCGGGTGTTGTTCCACATCCTCCCTGAAGAGCGGGTGAACGGGTTTGCCGTAATAGTTTCCGAGTTCTTCTATTGTCGTACCCATGAGCCGCGAGGTATAGCATTCGAGATAGACATAGTCGGCATTCCGGATGCAGGCAAGTCCTTTTTCCGATACATCGGTCTTATCATAGAGCCCGATCCCGATAAACGTCAGCATAAGTTCACTCCGAAACGGGAATCGTAAAACGGCATCTGTTCACACCTCAATACGGAATCTGCGTGATGGAGTTCACGAGAGATTCGACAACATGCCGGACATCGTCTTTCCGGGTTGCCGATATAAAAAAGATCGGAATATCGGCCTTAATCCCCAGTGCCGCCCGGATATCTTTTTCCTCCATCGTGCCGGGCAGATCATTTTTATTTGCGGCAATAACCATCGGCACACTGTGTTCGGCAAGCAGACCGATCATCTCTTTTGCCTGGGGAAGTAACTGGGGTTTTGTAGCATCCACCATCAGGATTACTCCCATCGTGTGTTTGAGCATTCCCGGAATCAGCAGATCGAACCGTGGCTGCCCGGGAGTCCCGTAGATGGTGATATCAAAGCCCTTCGATTGCAGCATCCCAAGATCCATTGATTCGGTTGTCAGATCCCCGTCAAGTCCCACCCGGTCTACCGGCATCCCCTCAATGGATGCGCTGGTCACAAACGTGGATTTTCCGGACTGTGCTGGCCCGGTTACTACAATCCTTGGTATGTACGGGATGATCCTGCCTTCTGCGGTAACGAATGGCACGGACCGCACCGGTTGAGGAGATCCTGGGGTGTGAACAAGGGTAAAATAATCGAAATGCGGCAAAGGCTTGAATGAAGATTTTATAGAGATCACTACATCGAATGAAAAATCATGGATAAACCGGGAGATAAGCGGTTCCCCTTCGAGATTGAGATGTTCGAGGATCAGGGTCGGCTTCAAAACGTCGTCTCCCTGCTCCAGAATATCAAGCCCGCACTCGATCCCGAACTCCTCGGACAGGAGATCAAAATAGGCAAAGATGACATCGATCTTTCTCTCACCGCAAACCTTTGCGATTCGTGCTTTCCACTCCAGCTGTGCCGAATCGGGGCCGGGGGAACTCTTCTGGATCCGCTCACGGTCAATGGCATCGATAAAAACGATCTTATCTGAGGATAAATCGATAAAACCTGTCTTCATTGTAAGGAGATCGTGACGGTATGCCTCAACGGTAGTACCGGGCAGGATCACAAGGCAGGAGAGATTCTGTGCAAGGGCACGGCACAGCGATGAGACCATGAAGAGCTGGCCATTGACCCCCGGTTCCATGCTGTACAGCACCCGGCCGCCTTGTGGAATTCCACCTCCCAGCATGTCATCTACACTGTTCATACCGGTGGAGATCATGGTAGTATGGTCACCTGCCCTTTATTGACAGAAAATTTCTGCCAGTTCGAATTGATCCCTCGAATACCCTGGATACGCAGGTAGCTGATGTCCTGATCGATCTTAATTTCTATAACACAGTTCATCAGCTGTTTGATTAAGGACAATGTCTTGTCATCGAATGATTCGCTGTTTAAGATGTAGATGCCCACACCCTCGATCTTTTTTAATTTCGCGGTGAGCACATGAAGGAACTGGTACAGCACCTCGAGTTTGCGGTACATGAGCAGGGTGGAGACGGAATTCACGCAGAACCGGATCGGGGGCGGGAAGAGACCGGCTTCACCATCAGAAAATTCACCCTCAAAAATGGCCTCGATAATATTGGAAAATTTGATCCCTATCCCAGTGAGATCGGTAGGGCTTGAGACAAACTTGAGTCTTGGGGTATCGACAATGCTTGGGGTTGAGCTCTTGGTGATAGCATCAATAACCCCGATAAACCGCTTGTCCGATCCCGCGACTTTGAAAAAATCCACCACCTCTGCTGCCCGTTCGTTGGTGGAGAGTATTATGGCATATTCACCCGTAACGGGTTTTGTCAGGGCATAGGCAAGCTGATCGGCATAGCTCATAGGAGGTGCAAGGATGAGGATATTGGTCCCTGCCTCAAACCCTCCGGACAACTGATCGATCTGCTCGATCCCCGTCTTATAAGAGTACATTTATGATTTGATTATTTCATGAGAATGTTTATAATTGCTCCTATGAAAAGGCCGAGGAAAACCGTGTAAATTGAAGTAATGATGGCAATTCTCGCTCCCAATTGCCGGTACAGGACAGCAATGGCAGATACGCAGGGAACAAAGAGCACGCTCACGATCGCAAATGTGTACAGCTCGACACCGGTCATCACCGAACCGAGATCTGCGGTGCCGGCAAGTACGGCAAGTGTCTCGAATGCGAGTTCCTTTCTGAATACTCCGAACAGGAGTGCGGTGGATGCATAGACGGGCAACCCGAGCAGGGTGACGGTAACCGGAGCCACCATCTGCCCGAACAATTCAGTCAATCCGGGATACTGGCAGAGACCAAGAAGGATGCAGGTGACAATCAGGACCGGCATCGCAATGAAGAGGAACTCTTTGATCCTGATCCAGGATTTTGCCAGCACGAGTCGTGCCTCCGGCCTTCTGAGCGTTGACATCCCGACAATCATGCCGAACTGTTCTCCCGGCGTGATGCGGCTCAACACAACTGCGGTGAGAATGAGCAGTACAGACACGATCAGGTAGATGGAGAATGCCCGGATGATGCCCACAAAATCCGCCACGATACCGGCAATCACCACGGTCCGGGCAGAGCAGGGGATCATGGTGACAAGAAACGCTGCAATCGTCTGTTCCCTGCGTGTCTTGAGCAGGCGGAGGTTCATCACCGCAGGGACTGTGCACCCAAAACCGATCACCATGGGAATTATTGCCTCCCCGTGAAGTCCGATCCTGTGCATGGCCCGGTCTGCAAGGAAGGCAGCCCGGGTCATGTACCCGGTATCCTCGATAAGGGAGAGCCCGATACAGAAGGTAAAGACGAAGGGAAATGCGATTCCAAAACCAGCCTGCAGGGCAATCAGGAGGAAAAAACCGATCTGGTCCCGCAGGGACCGCAATGCGAGTGCAGTAAATGGGGTGATGTTCGAGCTGGTGAATGCAGAAACTATGATCCTCTCCATCCATAAGCCGATCATGAACACGGACAAGAGAAGCAGGAAGAGAATTGTACAGAGGATCGGGATGCCGGGAAATGTCCGGGTGAGCAGGCTGTCGAGATCATAGGGTTTCTTTTGGGCAGTGCGTTTGACGACAGAAGCTGTAATCTCACCGGCAAAGTTGTGCCGGTTTGTTGTGATGATCTGGCCCACGGACATCCGGTGGCGCATCCCGATCTCCTGTGCGATTGCCCCTGTGGCATCGGGCAGCACCGTATCGTCTCCGGTACCCTGCAGGGCGAGCAGGTTCGTATGCATGGGGGTTCCGATCGTCTTTTCCAGGCTTTTTAAGGCTGCTTTGATATGGTGGTCGTACGGCACGTGCACTCTTGCGGGGGTTGCCTCTCCCAATGCTACCGGAAGAATCCTGTCGATATTCCGTCCTTCCGATGCAGCAGCCAGAATGACGGGAACCCCAAGGTGTGAGGACAGGGTGCCGGCATCGATGTGCATACCCTGCCGTTCGGCCGCATCGCACATGTTGACAACTGCGATCATCTTCGGTGAGAACTCCGCAGCCTGCACAAAGAGGTAGAGGTTTCTCTCGAGTTTTGTGGCATCGAGGATTGCGACAATCACATCTGCCCCGCCGCTCGTCAAAAACTTGCGGACCAGCGTCTCTTCTTCCGAGTTGCCATCAAGGGAGCAGATGCCCGACAGGTCAACAATCCCGGTCTTCTCCTGCTTGTAGCAGACGTTGCCGCATTCCAGTGCAACGGAAGAGCCCGGGTACCGGTTCACTTCAATGCCAAGGCCGGTGAGCTGATTGAAGATTAAGGATTTTCCTACTCCCGGGTTTCCCAGGAGCGCAATTTTCATGGCGAGCGCTCCACGCCGATCGCAGAGGTGATCTCCGGGCTCACTGCTACATCGCATACTTTGACCTGCACGACAAGCGCACCATTGGATAATTTTCTCTTGATTGTGGCACGTTCATCGGGTACAAGGCCGAGATCGAGGAGGCGCCGGGCACATGCCCTGCCATGAATACACCGGATGATGACCTCTTCTTCATCAGAGAATTCAGACATGCCGGGTGACTGGCAGCTCTCATCCCTTTCCACCCCGCATATTCTGTCATCAGTTTTTTTAATGATTTGGATGGAGGAAGACCGGGTATAACTACGGTTAAGCTACAGCGCAACTTCTAAAGTCTCTTTACCTTTGACTATCCAATAATTGGCAGGAAATGATATACTGGCTTTATGAGCACATGCTCAAACGGCAGATCACGATCTTGCCGGGTCATGTCTGTTTCATGATCAGCGGCAGGGATATGGCAGATTCACCGGATAAGCTCTACCGGGCTACTGCATGGTGCAATGAGATATCTGCGTTTGTCGCAAAGCACAATGCCCCCGCCCAGCCGGTGATTCTTGGTCTTACGTTCCATATCGCAACTCCATCTCCTGATGATATGAAAAAATGCTTATCGGAGATTAGGAAGATCGGTACCATCGCCCGCCTGATCCTTCATGTGGGAGACAAAGAAGAGGTGATCGGCGAGGGAATGGATGTGGTAGTGGCGATAGGAAAGAGCGGCAGGGAAGAGATCACTGCCTGCATCAGGAGAATGGCTGAGGCTCACATCTCTCCTGAAGATGTGGACGAGAAACTCCTCGAATCCTACCTGACGTTCAAATACACGCCCGATGTGGTGATCAAGAGTGGCGGGGATCACCTCACCGATTTCCTCATCTGGCAATCGGTCTACTCCGAGCTCTTCTTTTCCGATGTGAACTGGAAATATTTCCGGAAAGTGGATTTTTTGAGGATATTGCGGGACTACCAGTCGCGGATACGCCGTTTCGGAAAGTAAAAAAAAGTTAGTAACAACTCACTTTTAGGAAGTTGAGTTGTTTGCACTCTTCTCATTCGATGAAAACCCTAGTTTTTCTCCCACTATTTCCATAAATTTCTGCTTTTTTTTCTTCGAAGTTTCGTAAATACTCAAAAGCACCCCAAATATATCTGCTCCGACCCATGTTCTTCGACCACCGCTAATTTTACGGTGAAGTACACCCTGACGTATTGCCCGTTCTGCGTCATTATTGTGCCATGGAACATCCTCGTATTGCATGAACGTAAACAGCATATCCTGCCGCTTTCGAAGTTCTTTGGTTATTCGGGTAGCATCCACATCATCCCATTCTCTATCAAGGAATGCAGTTATCTCTCCCTGGAACCCTTTACATGCTTTTATACGCTCATTCATAGAGGGTGGTGGATCATTTTCCGTATACTCAATCGCCCGTTTAAGAATAGAACGAATCCCATCAACAAACTCGATAATCTTTTCAGGAGGTCTATCTGTTTTTGAGAATTTTGCTGGTTGAGAGGTTAAGAGACTCCGTGGTTCTATATCGTATTTAATTTCCGCTCTTTCCAACCATCTATTCACATGAAGGAGATCAAGCTGATGCCCCGAACACTTAACGACATCATATGGCTTCCATGCATCTCTTCCTAAAACG
>JAUSBW010000210.1 GCA_030651815.1 Methanoregula sp. | reverse complement strand
GGTTGAGACGGGCTTCCAGTTCAGCTATCCGGGCCTCCAGTTGTGCAATCAGTTCTTCCTGTTTCTTGACGTGCGTGATGATCGCTTCGGGTCCACAATAGTAGATCTCCAGTACCTCTTCACGTTTCATCGTCATTATGTAATATAATATAAATCTCTCCTAGTATATCGATCTGCCGGTTTGCTCGCGTATTTCAGAGAACCGGGCTCATAAAGCCAAGGAAAAAGATGGTGATCTGGATAGTTACCTTTTTAAAAAGAATTATTATTTTTTCAGCGGAAGAAATGCTTTAAAAAAACCGGTCATCCGTCTGCTATTTCAGATATTCCTGAACGGGTAAACTGAAGTAATAATTCACCAGAAAAAAATCCGGTAATATCATTTTTTCACCCGCCCAATAATCTCAATCACACTGCGGCACCCTCTACCCACAAATCAGCATTCAGCGCCAAATCTGCCCGCAAAACCGGATTTGGATCCGGCTTGCTCCGCGCTGCTGTTTACCGGGACCGGACAAAATGAATCTGTGTCATCTACGAACCCGGAATGCGCTGAAGACCGCCAAAATTTTCGCAGTGATACATCTGCTTAATATGTCACAAGCGCAGAGTTGGATCATACAATGTTTCGAGAAAATTTCGCACGTCTGGGAACGAGACTCAAAGAGATTGTAAAAGCCGTCATTGCAAAGATCGGTACTGCAATCCGCCAGTGTATGCCATCACTCCCGGCCCGTGCCGGAATCAAAGAGCTCATTGAAGTAACCGGATCAACAAATGCATTGAAGGCGGAGAAGCGGTACAGGTTAACAAGCGACCACTCTCCTGTTTTTTCGCTCTTTACCTTTTTTGTCTGTAGTTGTTAGACTCAGGTTCCCCTTTATTCGGGTATCGTATGTGGTAACTCTCCGACTGGTCACCTGCCGTCTCTAAAACGAGCAGGCCCTGGCCAGCGACGAGCCTGAACGCTACCCGGGCACACCGTAACCTGCGTTTTTTTTTAAGATGACAAGTAAGTCTTGCCGTATTGATGAATCGTTGTTGAACAAAATGTACAGGTCGTGAAAAATTTATGCAGAACGTATCTGCTGAAGGGTCCGTTAGGATCGGAGAAGAGATCGAGACAAGAGAGATGGCGATCGGCTTTCCAGAAATTGCAAACCAGAATACTGACGAGATGAAAACCCGGCCAGGGCTCCTCTCAGGTAATGCCATACCATTGCCACACGAGGAGATCACAGGAAAATCCGTTCACAAAGCCGGAGGGAAAACCTTACCCCGGCACAAGCCCCCCGCCCGTCAACGGGCACTGGTGATGCGGGAGATTCCGCTCTATATGCTTCCTGCCGCTTTGCAACGCGGTGTCGGGAGAACGGCGGAAAAGTGTACCGCGTTGTGATCGTCCGGTCGCACTGGAATCACTATACGATTAAGATCCGGTGCAGCACAAAGAAAGCGGCAGGGCACTACGATCAATTGCTGAATACCGATAAATTATTACATAAGGATCAATTACCGCTTACAGATCCATTACCGGCTACGGCTCAATTACCGCGTACAGACCAATTACGCCATCCAAATCAATTACCGGCTACAGATCAATTACAAAATACGGTTCAACCGCTACCTTCGGATCACACGAACACGACCGGATCCTTAACGTGCGGGGATGGAACATGACTAACGATCCATCTCCCACTATTATTCCCGTACATGGGATTGCACAAGCGATTTCTATCCTTGCAGAGCCGGGGCAGGTTGTCGAACTGCGGGCGCTAGCCGATACTGCGATACACAGCGGGTACTTTAACGATTATGCGGCGTGTGCCCGGTTTGCCGAAGTGCTTGAGTCCGATCCTTTTGTTCACGGCTGCTATGTAACGCTGAACGTGGTGAACCCGGCGCTTCTGGCCCGGCGGGCAAACCGGATCAAAATGCATCTCTCGCGGTCGGATGCAACAACTTCCGATGCGGATATTATCAGGCGCCGCTGGCTCCCGATCGACATCGACCCGGTGCGACCAAGCGGCGTATCGGGTACGGATGCAGAGCACGAACTTGCCCGTGCGAAAGCAGGAGAGATTGCCGGCTGGCTTTCCGGATTCGGATTTCCCGAACCGGTGACCGGTGATTCCGGCAACGGATCTCACCTGTTGTACCGGATCGATCTGCCCAACGATGAACCATCTGCACAGCTTGTAAAAGCAGTACTTGGAGCACTGGATTTGCGGTTTTCAGATACCGTAGTCTCTGTTGATACAGCAAACTACAATGCCGGACGGATCTGGAAATTGTACGGGACTGTTGCAAAAAAAGGAGATCATACTCCTGAGCGCCCGCACCGCAGGAGCCGGATTATTTCGGTTCCGCTTCGACTCGAAATGGTGGGAGTTCCCCTGCTGGAAAAACTGGGTAATGCACTGCCCACTGAGAGCAGTTCTGCGGCGACACCTCCAGTGGAAGCAAAGGGGTATAAGAACATTGTGAATTTACCGGATTGGCTCTTCCAGCACAATATTTCCGTAAAATCCGAAAAACCCTACCAGAACGGGAGAATTTATCTCCTTGAATCGTGCCCCTTTTCCTCCGCTCACAAGGACGGTGCATATGCGATCCAGTTCGCAAACGGTGCAATCCATGCAGGCTGCCATCATGCGTCGTGTGGTGGCGGGAAGCAGCGCTGGAAGGAACTAAGGGAGCAGTGCGAGACCAAAGAGGAGCGGGTTTTTCGGCAGGAGCAGCGGATCGGGGGATGGAGTAAAGAGCGGGCGAAAGCAAAGGCGGGGGCGGAAAATCTAACCGTGTCCACTCATGATGCCGGGCAGGATGCCACGGGTGAATACGCGCTCACCGATGCCGGGAATGCAGAACAGCTGATTGCACAGCATGGCGATTCGCTCCGGTACTGTGCTACGTTCAACTCGTGGTAACTCTGGAACGGAAAAGTCTGGGTGCGGGACGATGCCGGCCGGATGCTGCTGATTGCAACCGATGTCGCCCGCTCGATCCACCGGGAAGCGGCCGTTGCCCCGACCGCTGATCGCTCCCGGGCCCTCTCACGCTTTGCGATTCTTTCAGAGAGCCTGCACGCAAGGAAAGCAATGATCGACTCTGCCGCCCCGCATATCCCGGTCCTGCCCGGTGAGTTCGACGCCCGCCCGGAACTCTTCAACTGCCGGAACGGCACCCTCGAACTTGCGAGCCTGAACTTCCGCGAGCACCGGAAGGACGAGATGCTCACGAAGCAGGCGGCAGTCGATTACGACGCGAAAGCACAATGCCCCCAATGGCTCGCCCACCTCGACCTGATCTTCGGGAGCGACACCGATTACCTGTCTGGCTTCCAGTCCATGTGCGGGTACACCCTGCTCGGCACCAACCCGCAGCAGATCATGTTCATCCTCTACGGCAGGGGACGGAACGGGAAGTCAAAGACGATCGAAGTCCTTGCACGGCTCTTTGCCGATTACGCCGTCAACATCGCCGCTGACTCCCTGATGGCCAAACGCTTCGAAAACGCCCGCTCGGATCTCGCACGGCTCGCAGGAGCCCGCCTTGCCACCGCAGCCGAAGGAACGGAAGGCGCGAGGATGGATGAAGCGATCATCAAGCAGATCACGGGCGAGTACGTGATCACGGTCAGGAAACTCTATGAAAACGAATTCGAGTTCGCGCCCGTTGCCAAGATCTGGATGACCACCAACCACGAGCCCGTCATCCCCGGCACCGATGACGGCATCTGGCGCAGGATATGGATGGTGCCCTTCTCGGTCCAGATCCCGGAGGATAAGTGTGACCCGGATATTGCCGCGAAACTGTTGTCGGAGTCGAGCGGGATTTTGAACTGGTGCCTCGCGGGGCTTTCCCGGTATTATGCGAACGGGAACCGGCTGGTGCAGCCTAAGAAGGTGTCGCAGGCGACGGCGAATTTACGGACGGTGAGCGATACGGTGGGGTTGTTTCTGGCTACGGAGTGCGTGCTGGAAGCTGGGTCTCATGTTTCACGCATGGCAATGAATGAGTTATTCGAGAAATGGTGTGAGGAAGAAGGATACCGGCAGCATATATCCAAGAAGAAACTCTTTGCAGCATTGCGGGATATTGGCGTGAAGGATGGCGGGAAATCCGGATCTGATCGGTTCTGGTCCGGTATCAGGTGGAAGAATGAGCAGGAGCGAATTGCAGCAGAGCAGGCATTGCTGGGGCAGAACACGCTGGGGGCATTGTGAGTTATTATGAAAGGCACTATTTTTTTTGGACACCATGGACACCATTTCTGGTTTTTCCGGAAAGTCTTACGAGAAAATTGTACATAAAAAAAGATTCCGGAAATCGTGAAAATGGTGTCCATGGTGTTCAAACTATACAAGAGAAGGGTAGTGTAAAGATTCAACTGTAAATTGAACAACCCTGACTCTAATTGATCAAATGTAACTGATCACTCCCAATTCGGTCATTTAATTCGCAAATACAACAATGCATTAACTAAGCCTGAATACTTAGTTTTATAACTAAGAATGTATAATATTCATTCATAATGGAGAACTGTACCATCAGTGAACGAGTTGATGACATCCCTG
>JAUSBW010000209.1 GCA_030651815.1 Methanoregula sp. | reverse complement strand
TTAGAACGCTTGGCTGTCACTCTTTTGAAGAAGGTCGGTCTCCCTACTTGAGATCATAAAGTGTGAGTATTATTTTTCTCCATGTATTGGATTGGCAGTAACACCGGAGGGTTGGATTGCACTATTTTTGGAGGGGATACGAAATAACCCTTTAAAACCGTTATTTTTTTAGCAGGGGACACCATCTTTTTAAAAACCCGAAAACGGGATCAGAAAAATGCCAATCGGAGCCCGCATTGGGCTCAGAATAGTGTATCTTTTAGTGCAGGAAAACTACAAGGGTCCTGGCGATGTCTGATGTGCTCCGGACCCCCTGTTCATGCAAATAATCCAGGAGTTTTCGATCGAACAGGGGGTCATTTTCACATAATCGGAGCCCATATTGGAGAGATACAGAAAACAAAGCCCACAAAATGCCCGGATTCGGGGTTTTTTCGATTGGAGTTAACTCCGTTTTTTTGGTAGGAAAAAGACCCATTTTGGGGGGGTCTGATCGATGCACGCACTTGGGTTTTTTAGGAGGATTTCCGGAAAATTTTTTCAATCAAGATTCGCTCAAAATTTTTCAATCAAAGTCTGCCTGAAAATTTTCAATCAAGGTTCGATTGATCCGTATCTGTTTTTCAATCGCGATCCTGTTCGCAAAGATGAGGATCCAACTACATCTGTCCGGAAAAGAATTAGACGATCTTATCCGCTGCCCGTTATCGGGCGAGGATTATGCAAAATTGCTGATCGAGCGTGGTGTTTTTGAAAAATAATGGGATGGGCATTCCAACTTTTTCGATGCGTCACAAGTCGATCTCGTCGAAATATTCCGGGGGGTACAGGCTAAGCAAAAACATTGATTACGGGTTGATGATATATGATGTGTATTAGAGTGGTGGCAATGACTGAAGAGTACGACCCAAAAAAAGTTGTAGGAACTCCCTATCAGCGGGGGGCACTTCCTTATGGTGGCGGCGTTGGTCCTGATGGCTTGATAGTCTTTGCCCTAACCCGTGAGGATGCAGAGCGGCGCGTTTTAAAATACCGGGCACTCACACAATGAGTAAAAAGGTATTTCTTGATACCGGAATCTTTTTTGACTGCCTAAAAAAACCCGAACAAAAAACTCTCATCAATCACGCGATAAACCGGCAATATCATATTTTTACTTCACTTTCAGTGATCGGTGAAATAATCCTGATAATGAAGCGGGATGCGAAATTTGCTGAATATCTGACCGACTTTTTCTCGCTTCTCAGTGAATGGAAGATCACGATTCTCGTTCCCACTGACGGTGTAGCGATTATCTGCTATGATTTTTCACAGGACTTGACCGATGGACGGATGATGAGCCAGAAGACAGACCGTACTCACCTTGCATATGCAACCGCGTATGACTGCGATTACTTCATCACGTCTGATGATGCGTTAATCCGATATAAGATTCCCCGACGGCTCAACGAATCGGATTATGTGAAGCCGGAAACACTCCCGCTTGAAGCGTTTAAGAAACTGGTGATGAGTTAAAAAACGGCGAAGATCTGTGTACCTGTTTGCGTATGCTGATGAGAATGAACGAAAAACGAGATTAAAGGAACTGCCGCAGCCCTATTTTGGCCTCGCTGTTTGTCATCAACCGTATCGGCGTGACCGGGCGTTATCCCCAGAACATAAAAAAAGGTCCTTGAACAATATACCAAAGCAAAGACAACAAAAATCATATCCGGAACAAAGAAGATCCTCACATGGTTGATGCAAAAGTCCTTGAAGCGGTGAAGCGGTAAATTTTTTCAGTGCGCAAATCCGGAATAACGGAATCAGCATCAACAACCTTATCCTGTTTGGTTCATCGAGCACTGGCACCGCAAAACCCGGAAGTGATATCGATATCGCAATAATCTCAGATGATTTTGTAAACCGGGATATTTTTGATCGGGCTCTCCTGACAAAAGATGCAGAGATGCATACGGTGAAAAAATTCAAAGTGCCCCTCGATGTGATCACCCTGACCACGGAGGAATATCAGGATAAGAGATCCCTGATTGCGGGGACACTCAGGAAAGGGGTTGTTCTTCCCTAAACTCCCGATAGCAGGATCTGTTTTTTCAGAATGGTTGCCGAGAGTGGTTCTTTGTTTGGACCGGGCGGGGGGGCTTATCGTTCGGGGGGAGTATGATCGACAGTGACGAACATTCCGCGCTGCGGTATGTGAGGAGCGGGTGAGAGCAGCCGACGGCGATTGAGGGGAGCGATGAGCCGTGGGCGCACTGCATCTCAACAGGGTAACTCCGGGAAGACAAGGGAGAGTCTGTGAGCGGAGCGGAATGGAGGAGAGCGCAAGCGAGCCGTAGTGCAGCGGAGACGAACAGTCTCGACCGATATTCATGTCAGCAAAAAGATCCTGGCGATATGCATGTTGTCATATTACTTATCGCCAACCGCATCGCACGCTTCGTGCACCTTCGGCGCACTTGCCCCCGCTACGGGATCGGCTTCCGATTGAAATTCTAAATTTTTCACAATCGAATTATCACTTAAAATGATTTGATATGAAATTTAATACTTCACGTTTTCCCCGTAATTCTCTTGTTTCAGGGCCAGTTCGTACAAAAAACATCTCATCTTTCCCAAAGATTACAAATACAGGATGATGTGATTTTTTTACCTTAATCCAGCAAACCGTTTTCCCTTGAACTTTTTTAAAATCAATTGAGATGAATTTCGAGAAATGAGGGAAGAAATCGTTCTCGAAAAATGGTTTTAAGATGGTGTCAATCACCATTCGTTGATACCCATCTATGCAGCGATCTTCTAAGTACGCATAATCTCGCTCGATACCAACGATATGATCATCATGATCATCGTTTTTATTTTCAAAGATTCCAACGATAAGATTTCCACCATCGGTATTCAGAAATGCTGCAATTGTTTTGGCAATGATTATTTTGGATGCTTTTGCACCATATTTCATCTCATCATTTGAAGGAGGTTTTTCTCGAACCGGTTTTTGAGGATCAAGACTCCACAATGCTCTCGCTTTAAATTCAACGGATTCATTTTCTCCATCAGCTAATATCCTAATAAATTCGTTATCATTAACCGGCTTTTTTGTCTCGAACAATTTTCTCTCAATAGTAAAAATATGATCATGATGCCATGCATTAGATTCAAGTTCCATCAGATTTTGGGTAGGTGACAATAGCATGTGATCCAGAATGTACACTCCGAAATAGTCAAGTGCTGCATCTCCCTTGCCCCACTTGTGATACCCATGGAAAATTTCAGACCCGGTTTTTTGATTAATAAGAGGCCAATTTAAACATTCATGATATGCTAATGTTGAACAGTATGTGAAATCAAAAATCCGTTTGATTTTATATTTATTGATATAGTCTATAAGCAGTTCAGAGATCAGATTCTTCTGCGTCCATTTTTCATATGTTAGATTATTATCACCAAACTGACAGCTGTAGAATTGGATTGATTCAAACGGCATGAGAAGACCATATGCTGCAGAAACTATGAGAAAATGGTGGGGTGAATGAAGCAAGAAGTCTTTTCCGCGTTCTCCCATCGAGCCATAAACCCCCCCAGATAAGCGGGAAACTGCAGGAAGATATCGTGCGTTATCATCATTACCGAAGAAATCTTTTCCGTTCAGAAGGGATTGATTGATAAATAATTCATCTTTGTCATCAGGCCATCGAATTTTATTTTCCTTAAGCAAATGGAAAATTTCTGCCCGGGTTTTTGATAAATTTTGACCGGTATTTTCAGATATTCCTGAAAACCTAAAACTATCATCAGGATTGTATTCGTTCGATTCTTTTTCTTTGGTTTTGTGGTTGGTATCGACAGTGAGAATGAGAACCGGACTTGTTGGAATATAAATTCTGGCCATAGTTATGCTAATAGTATTTTTCTCAAATAACAAGTTTATGTTTTGTTGAAAATAATATCAATCCCTTCAGAAAATTAACTTACGGACCGGAGGGTTAGAAAATAATATCAGTGAATGAATGGTGATATTCAAGTGCGCGATATAGGATGTGAAGAGGCCCCCAATGAAAATATTTCCTATCTCCAGAGAATTGCTCGATAACGCATGTTTCGCAGTCGAGAGAAAACATCAACGATTGCCATTTTATTTTCGTGGCATAACGATCGATCGCAACCTCATTCAGGCAACGCTGGAAGTCCTGAATGCAGAACCACTACACACTCTTCCACAGAATTGCAGAAACGATATCCGGGAAAGAACACCAGACGGTCTTGATCGTCGCATCAAGGATTATCTCGGCACTGATCTGAGGACCGCCAACATAGTGACCGATGTTCTTGAAGCATCAGGAATTGTGCAGAATGTTCAGGTTCCAAGTCCATCAACGGGCAGGGATATTAAGGGAACGCAACTTCTGAATGCCTGGGTATGGATCTCTGACAAAGCAAATCCTCCTCAATCTGTTGCCCACAAATCGGATAGAGTTGATCGTGTGCACGAAGAGATCGCGCTTTACCAAAGAAAACTCCTGGAAAACCCTTATGATATCGGAACATTGCGAACGCTTGCAACGGCCTATCAGAATTCAGGTAACTTTGAGAAGTCTCTGGAAACTTTTGATAGAATTTTAAAATTAGAGCCGCAGGATGCATTGTCCACTGTTAATCGTGGCATCGTTCTTATGAAGATGCGACGGTATCTGGATGCTGTATCGGGCATAGAACGAGGGCGCTCTCTTGGAAATAATAGTGACATTGCGTTTTACTTCCTTGGACTGGCTCACTTGAATATTGGTCATTCTCAGGAAGCTAAGCGATATTTCACCGAGGCTCTCAAAGTAAATCCTCAATGCACGAAAGCACAAGAAGGTCTTCAGACATTAGAGGGCCCGGGGTCTGCGAGTGATTCCAACGGGGGAACTATTGGTGCTCCCAAGTCGCAGGATTTTCAAACGTATCTTGGGGCATTATTAAAACGCGCAGAAAATGATAGGGAGTCATTTTTCATTATTGAGTCCGGGGACCTCCACCATCAGGTTGGAGGATATCCCGGTCTCAATCACAGAATGCCGATCTGCTGTGATGTTATGTATGGTATGATGCAACAAGGGGATCAGATCCTCTATGCTCCGCCAAAAGGGAAAGGAGCCAGCTTAAAAATCCAATATCAACTTCCCAGAACCGGG
The DNA here is from genome assembly GCA_030651815.1 of Methanoregula sp. GTDB lineage: Archaea > Halobacteriota > Methanomicrobia > Methanomicrobiales > Methanospirillaceae > Methanoregula. The sequence goes on along the minus strand of JAUSBW010000209.1, from coordinate 1,944 downwards.
GTAGGGACTATTCCTAGACAGAGAGTTATCCCCGTGGATCGTGCTCCTCATCAGCCAATACAAAACATCACCCCACCAGGAGTATCAGCAGACAAGGATTTTAAACGGTCCGCGTTTTATTGCAGTGACCTTCTCATGGTCAAATTGAATGCTGGCGATATTGCCTCAGCTATCAAATATGCTTCGGACTTGGTTACGTTTTCAGATGGGGAAATTCGCGATGCTGCAAAAGAACTTGTAGAGCAGCTGGAAATCAGGATGGAAAGCGGTCTCGATGAAATTCCGGTAGAACTTATTACAAAAGCAGATCGAATTGCTCATAAAGTGAAACTTGGATTCGGGACGATGTGAGGGTGTACTGCGGCTTATTGTGATCAGTACTCGCATTCGAAAGGTGGGCAGAAGGGAACGACGACGTCAGCCAGCTTTCTGTAACATCAATGCCCCGATAACATTATTCATATTTCAGCACCGTGGCCCAGCGGCCCGAGCGAGCTCCTCGGAGACGACTGCATCAGCGGGCGGCAGTGGCGCGAGTGAGTCACTGAGCGGTACTCATGTGTATAATCAACAGCGACGAACACGATGCGAAGCAGGGTGTGAGACGCGGGCGAGAGCAGCCGACGGCGACAGAGCGGAGTGACGAGCCGTGGGCGTCATCTTACCAACAGGGCAACCGAGAAAAGCAGCGAGCCGTAGCGTCAGCGAGGACGAGTGAACATGACCGACCGATATTCATGTCAGCCGAACCCAATGGTTCCCGCCCTCAGCATGGTGGGCGGAGTGAAGCTGCTAAAAGAGGCTATCGTCGGTATCGGCATCAGAGTTTTTGGTTGGTGAGTTGATGAAACGTTCAAGTTCCCATAATCAAAGATCTATGAGAAATACTTTCGGGACTAGACATTTATCCACATTTTGTCCAGCAGTTTTACATGATCCGTGATTAGCTTCCTTCAACAGTCTGATATTTTACTCCAAGGGTATGCCCACCCGGAGAGAGGCTTAGATCCGTTGAACATCATGGCCTAGAGTTGAAGATCTTTAATCCAATTGTAGAGATCGTCCTCATTCTGAATTGTTCTTAGGTCTAGACACTTTTTAGGCGGATATTTAAACTTCCCCACTACTTCTGCAATGAAATAGCATACTGTATGTGGATATCCATTTTTTATTATTGATAGTGCGAGAACATCTTCCAAATTGATTGCCCTGCCAGATTGCCCTTTCTTATTTTTTAAATCGCGATATCGAACACCATACTTCGGAATCGAACGACCATCATCATTACCGTGAGATGGGAAGTATATAACCAACTCAATTTCGTAGAAATATAGTCGTTTACTAGAGACCGGTTGAAAATTATTATTATTCATGAATGGGTGTTCTTTTTCATTCAATTTAAATTATTTTCAGCCAAAAACATTTCTTAAAAAGGTCATTATCTGATCCAAAATATTCCCCTGCTCCTTGATCTTTACGTTTTGTTCTGCGATTTGACTTTGCATCGCGGCGATTGTGGCGCTATAATTTACTGTCGCTGTTGGTGTGGGGGTTGCGGTTGTGACAGTCGTCGTTAATCCTGTTGTGAGTGCCCCGGTTGTCGTGGTCGTGGTAACAGAAGCAGTAGTGGGAATGGATGTTGCCTCGGTGGTTGTAATATTGATTGGTGTAGGTGTCGGGGTCGATTTTAATTCCAATACAAGATTAATCGTTTGTGTGTCCCCGGCTACACTGATACTCTTCGATGTGTCCCGATACCCATCAAGCCGGAGAAGCACGACATGGTTCCCATTAGGGATATTATGGCTCTGTCTAAAAATCCAGTGATACACAATAAATAATAAAAAATATATCAATTACATAATACAAAGTTATAAATATTAATAAACCTATATATAGTTATGATAGAAATAGGCACAACCGTTTCAAATTTTCAATCTGTTG
>JAUSBW010000180.1 GCA_030651815.1 Methanoregula sp. | reverse complement strand
TGAAGGGAGTTTTAGAGAGTTAACGTATTCTGGAAAGGAACCGGGGGTTTATCTGAAATTTCTGAATTATCTGGTCGACATGGAAAATAACAAAATCTGATTTCGGGATCTGAATCATTAATGAGGGTTTTAGCTTGGGCTATCGATATTTTGACCGGTTTGTCATTTTGTTGAGGTTTTCTTCAGTTTGTATTCTCGTTTTCACAGTGATTGATGCTTGTTTTGTTGTAACTACAAGTGTCTGACTGGCATTTCTCTTTGTCAATGTCCGACTTGTCTAAAATTATGGGAAAATTATCAGAAGGGTTTGAAATATGCGTTATACAATTGTTAGCAGGTAATAGGAGCGTTAGACGACAAAGAGGGAGGCACTTCATCCCCGACCTAAAGTTCGGGGTCTTCCCGTGCCCCCTCTTATCTCCCGAGACGGAGATAAAAATACTTTGTACTCAGGCTGGGGCAGAACCCATTTTTCAAAATTGATCCGATTTTCCGCGCATATTTCGCATGAGCCAAATTATTGGAAAAATAGATTTTAGATCTGATAATTTACAAATTACAATTTCTATCTCTGTAAAAAAGCGAAAAAACGAGATGTGCAGCTGAGTAAAAAAGAAAAGATCCGGACTCTACCATAGACTCAAACGAAAAGTTTATGATTTTTTTAAGATTGTGAAGGATGGAGTATAACAACAACTGACAATTTGCATTCTTTTTTCCACGGACACTGAACTCATAGCACTCATTGTTATATTTTATATCGGCGTGAGCCGGTTCAACCGTTGACATCCGCTCGTCATAAATTGCTTTACCGTTAACGGACCCCAGTTTTTTCCTCATCGCATCTTGCAGATGTTCCAAAGGATGGCGAGTGATAGTTCGCTGTTTCGATTTGGTACACTTATCATGCAAAGGACAATCCTTACAATCAGTCGTATATTTTTTCACAAACTCGCCGTTATTGTTTTTTTGATTGCCGGAAAAGTGAAGTATACGACCCCTTGGGCAGGTATATGCATCGGTTTCCGGATTGTAGACAAACTGACTTTTAGGGGTATATTTCGATTTGCCCGCTTTTTCAATTCGCATTCGTGTATCCGGAATATATCCATCGATTTTTTCATCGAATAAGAATTGAAGAACCTCATAAGAAGCATATCCCGCATCAGCAGTGACTGCTTTGGGAGTCATCCCTGTAATTTCGATGACTGATTCATAAATCTCTTTAAATTGTTGAGTATCATTTTGTTCATCGGTAACATGCGCAGAAACAATCACACCATTAGTGCTGTCAACTGCTAATTGTGCGTTATATGCGGGTTCGATATCCCCGCCGATTTTCATAAGATTGGCTTCAGGATCTGTAATGTTAATCGAGGCTTTACCGGTTTCGATAAGATCTGCTTTAGTTTTTTCCATTTGCTTGATTAATTCCTGGATTTTCTGTATCCATTCCAAAACTAATGGAAATATTAATATCTTAGTACGTATATAACATTATACACGATACTACTGCAACCCCTTCGGGAATTACTTGCACCCCTCACCAACGAGGCGATTGAGCAGGAATCAGATCCAATACCTC
>JAUSBW010000230.1 GCA_030651815.1 Methanoregula sp. | reverse complement strand
AAATGTAGCACGAGATCCAAGGAAAAGGAGAGAATATCTTCAAAACCTTTGTGGGTTGCCTGATAATCAAGTGACATTGGAAGAGACCCCAAAAGACAAGATTGTAAGAAAAGAAAACGCGCAACTGAAAAAGAAGGAAATATGAATGCCAACAACATACTGGAAGCCCCATCCTTTAGGGTGGGGAGACCTCAATTCACCGGTGCGGATCGGTGACCGGAACTACCCGTACACGATCATCTGGCAACCCAGACGAAAAACGACCTCTATCCAGATCCATCCTGACGGGCGGATTGAAGTGCGTGCACCTCCCGGCGCAACAACCGATTTTATTGTTGCCGCTGTTGAGAAGCGAAAGGACTGGATACAAAAGACCATCGTGGGGCAACCCACCGGGGGGGATTTAAAGACCCCGGGTAATTACCGTGATTCTATTGCGTGGAAGGGAGAGACGTTTCATTATTCTGTCAGTTACGGACCCCCTGCCAGTAAGATCTATATAAAGATTTTAATCGACCGGTCGATCGAAGTTGTCTCCCCGCCCGGTGCGAGTCCGGCTGCTGTGAAACGGGCGATAGAAACGAAGGTAGAAAAGATCTATGAGCAGGTGTTCTCCAAAGCCCGTGCTGTTGCAGTGCGAAGAACCTTCTGTGACGGAGAAACCTATCCGTTTCTCGGGGGGACATTGACGATCAGGATCTCCCGCGGCAAAAATAAAATAAGCCTCGCAAGGGAAGGGCAGTACATTATGCTCGGAATTGCTGATGGATTGTCTCCGGCTCACGAACAGAAAATCACCCGGCGTGCAGTTGAGTTAACCCTTAAGCATGAAACCTACAATGCGGTGATGCCACGGGTGATCCATTATTCGGCCGCATTCGGTGTCGTGGTTCCTCCTGTCGCGGTCCGGAAAAACAAGAAGGAATGGGGATGCTGCACCAACCAGCAGCGTCTTTTCTTTTCTATTGAAGTGTGCATGTTACCGCCACGACTTCTGGATTATGTTGTTGCCCATGAGGTCTGCCACTTTCTCGTCATAGACCATTCGGATTTTTTCTGGAAGGTGCTACAGGTGGTGATGCCGGATTTTCTGGAGCGGAAAGAGGAACTGAAACGGGATACGCCCCTATACCGCCTTTTCTGCGGATGAGCGGCATTCCGGCAAACGCTCATTTTTTAGTAATTATCAGGAAATGCAAGGGAGAGTCTGTGAGTGGAATGGAGGAGAGTGGAGCGAGCCGGAGTGCAGCGGAAACGAACCGTCCAGACCGATATTCATGTCAGCAAAAAGATCTTGGCGCTATGTATTTTACCGGACTGCTCATCGCCACCCACGTTGCACCGCTTCGCTGAGATCGCCTCCGATCCGCGACCGTCCCCCATATTTGAGTCAAAACCCCATTTTCCAGACATCCCCGGAAAAAGCGACCTCAATAACGACCCTTTTTACTGCGAAAATCCCCTCAAACGGGTAAAACACCGGGAAAAATAAAACGCGATTTAAAGGCCATTGGCGGCATTCATTTTTTAAGCCCGTTCCAGCCGTATTTTGGCAAACAGGACGAGATTAAGGCACTTACTTTCACATTCCGGAACCGGATGGCTTTACAGGGGATTTCCGGACCGGAAACCAGCAATCGGAGCCCAATTTGCCCTTCTTTTCACCCATCCCAACGACACCCGGATCAGACATTCATTCCCAGACAACAACTAAACAAAAAACAAAAAACAAAAAGCAAAAGGAGTGAATCAGGGATGAAATCTCACCCCGGTTCACGGCCCGGACAGACCAATAACCCCGACAACCTGCCGCTCCTCTACCGGGCCCGGGAAATGTTGAATCGGTCTCCATCTTTTGTGAAGGTAATTGACATCTCCCATTCTCCCCCCATCGAATTGGAACGCCGTTCACATTCCCGTTCAAAAAAAATACCGGGCCCTTACCTTCAGTTCTGATTTTCAAGTTCGGTTTTTCGCAACTCAAGTTCCTTTAGTCTCTTCTTCAGCTGGGCAATCTCTTTTTTTATCCTGCGAAGCTCTGTCGCCTTCTTACTGTTCGATAAATCATCTGCTCCACGTTCTTCAGCAATGTACTGTTCCAGCTGACTCCGCAGGAGCCTGATAAATGGATTTCCCCAGACCTCCCCTTCACGATATTCGAGTCTGCCAGCCCGGATCCCCTGAACAATGAAGTCCCGGTCTACCCCATATTCTTTACCAGCCGTCACATCGCTGATCGTTGCCCCTTTCCTATTCCACTCACCATATTCTGCGATGATATTACCTCCCTCACCTTACGCCCGGTATCCATGTCCGCTCAACTCTCACTCAATCGACACAGGCAAGTCCGGGTTTTCTTCGCCCGGCATAAACGGTTGTCGGTGAACTGACAGGGCATCATTACGCATTTTTTTTGATACGTGCAGTTACCTGCAGTCAGGATTATTTTTTTAAAAAGACAAAAATTCCTGATTGTTTAATGTCAGTCATAAGTATCTCATCTCTCTTTAAGCTTAACGTCAGTCTTTTGTTTCTCGTCCTTAACCATTTGAGAAAATGACCGGATGTTCTCCGTTTTTGTCTTCTTAAAATGTTTGAAATACAATTCTTCGATGAACTCAGGAAGGGGTGATTTCCAGGGTTCCTGTTTGTAATTCGCAAGGCTGCCAAACTTTTTTGGGTTCATGCCCAGTTCCCGTGCCATCAGTATCTGCTCATCAGAGAGAGAAAAGCGCCTTTGCGCATCAATCCACGGTTGGTATTTTGAGGAGGGCTTCTTCTTTTTTGCCATGTTCAACTGCTCCGGACATGCACAACAAGATGTCCCTTGACACTCACACAACTGAATGTGTGGGATTCTCACTTCATTGACCTGAACTTATTTCAGTACCTTGACTGGAACAGGGGTTCTGATTTCCATGATCTTAAAGATACCGCAGTATTGCCATCCCGTGTTCTTCTGCGGGGCATTATTGTGGTTATTCATGCACAAGTTCCGGTCTGGATCAGAATTATTGCCATTCAGCGATTAAGGTTCCGGACAAGGGGATGGTCTTTTATGAGCGCGTAAAATGATCTGGTTTCTGCCGGAAAATTCTCATTACTTTCAAGGTTAATAAATTCCTCCTCTGAAATCTGCATCTTCTTAGTGACCGTCCCATGAACGGATGTTCCCGCGAGACAGACCTCTTCTCCTATGGTAAAGTAGTATGTGTACGGTTCTTCCTCATACGGAGTTGCCCAACTCCACCAGAACTTTTTCTCTCTGCCACCTTCATTCTGGTATTTCGTGCATATTGCCGTGAGGTCACACACATCGCACCAGGGTTTCTTCACAAGACAGTATTTTACTCCAATCCGGTGAAGAAGATCATCAACATTCCGGAAATGTTTGCGGATGGCATACTCAACATCCTTATGATCGGGCAGGGAGTCTGCACCCAGTATGAGTCGTGCGGTTATTCTGTTCAGAGGACGGTCAGTATCCCATTTTTTATCCTTTTTTTCCGGGGTCTCACGAGATTCAGAGAGGGTTCGTATGATAAAGTCAGTAACTGCTTCCTTAAACCCGATCTCTTCGAGCCTTCTGAGTACCTCTCCTCGTGTAACTCCGGACCATAAGCCCCGTGCATCACCATCATATTTTTCCAGGAATACGGCCATACGGTGGACCATCTCATGCCGGTTGGAATTTGGGTGCAATCTCTGCTCCAATGAATAGCTCTTCCAGGTTTCAGGGTCAATTTCCGCTATCACGTGCCAGAGTGTTTCAATGGTAGCTGCTTCCCGCAAAAGAAATGCATTGATCCTTGCACTGATGCGTTCGGGTTTCTGCCGGTGTGAGATAAGAGATGTCACAAGAAAGCGATTCGCCTTCTTTTTATTCAGGCAATAGATTCCATCCTTTGGAAGGCTTTTCTTTAACCAGTCCTGGTCTTTCACGTTACTAAAGCAATCCTCTGACAAATTCTTATGCACACACTCAAAATTCCAGTGTGAAAGAATATGCGGCAATGCTCTGATGAGTTCGCTATCGCTTCCTGTTTTAACGCAGACCTGTGCATACCGATGCCAGATATACTGGTCGCAATCATTGTTCAGAATTTTGTTTAGTTCGAGGAATGCATTCTGATAGTCCCCTTTTGCTTCAAAGCATTCTGCCTTTACCGGACAAACGATCTCATTATCGTCTTTTGTGAGAGACTGGGAGTTTAGGTACATGAGTGCCTGGTCGTGCCAGCCAAGAATATTCAGAATGTTTGCAGTATGTACCTTTGCAGTCAGCGTAGAACTTTTCATAAAGCAGGCAAGTGCGGCGATAAATTTTTCCTGTTCGAGATAAAACACTCCCTGTTTCAGCCATGCGATCTGATTATCCGAATCTGCCAGAACGGCCTTGTGATAAAACAGGAGTGCAGTGTTGGATAATTCAGTTTCGTTAAGTCTGTCAGCGATCAGGATATACGCATCTGAACGCTCCCGGCTTAAAAGACCCGGAACAACTGCGGATTCACAGGCAGCCCATGCAACCTTTATGTCTGGTCTGGCTGTCAGGAGTTGTTTGAGGGTCCCTCCCCCTGCCACAAATTTAATGATATTCTGAATTGAGAACAGGGTGATTGCATGTTCGAGAAGTTTTTCATCCACTAAAACCGGCATCTGTGTATTGGTCAATTCTATTCCCTCCGTGAATTCGTAGTGATCTGATCAGTCTTTTCTTCTTAAAAAAATAATCTGATATTAACTACAAGGTCACATTGCCCGGGTTACGCAACCAGTTATCTTTGATTTTATCCTCCACAGCAGAAGATCCCGCTATTGATGGCGGGGATGAATGCGTCATCATACCAAACTATTATTATGCAATACTACAAATATTAATATCATGAGATTGGGAACACAATCTCTGTCCGAAAGAAGGATTTGAAGCCCCGTCCTTTAGGGTGGGGAGTGTTCACTGTGTCTCTCATCCCATTCTCCGATTTTTTTTAGTTCCTGGCCGGATAACTCAATAATCTCCTGGCTTAGTTCATAACCGGGCATACATGTCCACCATTACTTTTGTCAGGTCCATGGCACTATATCCGAGCCCTGCGAGATCGAGCAGGGTCTGGGCCGGTGATGTGATTACAATGGATTCTTTCTTTTGGGCATCCGAAAATACATCCCGGTCCGGAGAATAGATCACGGCACGGATAGTGTTCTCTTTTTGTGAATCAAAATTTTCTTTAAACTGGCCGATGGTCTCTTTTTCAAGATAGAGATAGACTGCATCCTGTCGTACTGCATATGAGGTATATAGTCCTCCCGATGTGTAGGATGTAAACGCGAATTTTATTTTTTGCTCTGTTAAGGTTCGTGAGATTTCCTGTGCGGCAAAATGGGATCCGGAAAAATTAACAAAGATTTTTTCGATTTCGAGGTTCTTCATGGGGCGCTCCCATGCAACACCATTGAGGAGGTTTTTAACATCGACAATGGTTACGTATCCGCCCTCTTTTTTTACAACATTCTGCTCCTGTAAAATTTTGATGATCTTGTGCGTCCAGGCGTACGACACACCCTCCTTAAGTGCAAGCTGCCGGATGGAGGTACTTTTTTCCTTGAGTAACCGCGTAACAATACTCCAGGATTTCTGTGAACTGATGCGCAGGTTGGTTGACTTATATTCCTTACCTGTCGGAGTGCTGATGGACCAGGGGAGTTTTATTACGCGGATATCAAGATCCCCTGCAAGTAATTCTTCCCGGGAATTGAGAGTCTTTGTCGCAAGTACCAGATGAACCGTTGGTTGGTTGAGCTTTTTCTGCCAGATTTCTCTTAAAAGAGTCATCCGTGCAATCGTATCGAGGGTCACCCGGGTGCTTTTTACTTCGACAAAAAATAGTTGCCCGCCATCCTTAAAAACAAAGTCCGGACGTATTGGCAGATCAACGTCCAATGAGTCATACAGGGAGACCAGATCGACATTCTTTGCATCCGGTAAGAGACCCAGCTGGTTGCGGATGAAATCTTCTGCGTTCTCTGGATTTTCAGAGTTTTGCATAGTTATCACTTATAAGTGATACATATTTAAAGTTATCACTGATATGTATCACTCTGGAATGATAACATCGGGTAAGTATCAGTGAGAGGGGGTGCTGGCAAAAAATCCTGATTATACTCCTGATGTTCGGCAAACTGAGCCCCATCCTTGATGCAGTTCCGTATTACCTTGTTGATTACCAGGAGCGCAGAGCTGAAAACGATGACGGGACCCGGTGGGTGGACCGGGTCACTACAGACGGCACCTGGTCCGGCAATCTCTACGACTTCTTCCAGATTGCCATCCAGAAACTGTACCGGGAGTACCATTCAAACTGGCCGGGCCTTCCCGCATCGAGGATACCCCGGTTCATGAAGCCCTGCGTGAAGCACTGACCAATACGCTCGTTCACGCAGATTACAGCGGGACGGTTCCGATCCTCATCATTAAGCAACCGGATATGTTCTCATTCCGGAATCCGGGCACGATGAGAGTACCGGTTGAAGACGCAATTCATGGGGGTAACAGCGATTGCCGCAACAGGAACCTCCAGACAATGTTTGATCTCATCGGCTATGGAGAACGGGCAGGTCGGCCTTCCGAAAATCTTCCAGAACTGGAGAGAACAACTCTGGCGTCTTCCGGAACTCAAAGAAAAATTCAATCCGGAACAGACATCCTTGTCATGCGGATGATGAGCCTTCTTCCCGATGCGGTGATGAAGAGTCTAAAAAGCAGGTTCGGATCGGAATTCAATGAGTTGTCCAAAGAGCAGAAGCTCGCACTTGCTACGGTCGCCATCGAAGGCAGCGTAACCCATGCACGAATAAAAGAGATATCGGATATCCATCCTCATGATCTTTCGAAGGAATTGAAGGACCTTGTCACACATGGATTTCTCCAGTCTGCCGGGGCAACCCGGGCAATGGTGTATACATTCCCCAGACCGGGATTGTCAGAATCAGATGATACCGTCCAGACCCGGCTCGATGGAATAGCAGAACAAAAGGGCGGCAGCTCCGTGCATTTGCCGGACAGCTCCGTGCATTCAGCATTGCGTACACTCGTTGATGAGCGGTTTTTAGGCCGGAAAAAAGTATCAAACATTCTGATGGAAGAAACAATCCTTATCCTCTGCTCCGGACATTTCCTGACGTTGGATCAGCTTGCCGATTTCCTGAAACGCTCCCCGGAAACCATCAGGACACATTATCTCAATCAGATGGTGAAGAGAAAATTACTCGATTTGAAATATCCAGATAAACACACCCATCCGGACCCGGGATAACGGACACGAAAATAATTATTTGTCTCGTCGATGATGACATATATTTGATGCATAAATGATCGTTGAATGAATCCGGCATTGCAGGGAAATCTCGTTTCATTCTGGTGAGAAAGATAGTGACGTGAGATCTGAAGAAAAATCGTTCATGAATTTTGTGCATCAGCTAAATGATCCATTTCGGACATTTCCTGAAAAATCCGGGCGCTGACCTGGGTAGCAATCCGGCTGAAAATTTCCTGCGGTTAGAGTAAAGGAGGCAAGATCTCATCGAATAACCCGAGGAGGGATTCGGACATTATCGGACATTGCAGGTGAATACCTGTCATCCGTAAAACGGAAACCTGTCCCCACCCCCGTTTTCATTTACTTTAAACTTTAAGTAAATAACAAAGTAAATAACCCGCGCCACCAATCATCATGAAAAGGAGAGAAATAAAAAAATGCAGAACGATATCCTCTCCATCCTGAATGAATCCGAAGGGCTCAGTGCGAAAGTCTTCTCGCTTGTCCGGCTGAAGCTGCTCGCAAGCCTTACCATCCTCGGATCCGATGGGGCCACCTACCGCGAACTCAAAGCAGCGCTCGACATCAATGACGGCGTACTGTTTGCCAACCTCAATGTCTTAAAAGACATGGGCTATCTCACTTCAGAGAAGATCACCTCGGAAGGAAAAGAACTCGAACTCTATATCATCACGACCGAAGGGCAGGATGAATGGAAGAGAACAAAGACCTGGCTGTGCCGGTTCCTCCACTGCGGAGCATGAGACAATGGAAAAACGGAAAAAAGTCATTGCCATCTTTAAAGAACTGGACTTTGAATTCGATATCTCACGATTCGATGACCGGCTCATCGCCCAGAAACTCGTCTGCCTGCTTGAGCTCAAAGGCATCGATCTCGGGTATTCCTGCAGCCTGTATGTACGGGGACTCTATTCTCCGGACCTGACACAGGACCTGTACGCGTTCACCCGCGAGTTCGAGACCCTGGAAACCGGCGCCCGGCTGAACAGGGAAGAGAAAGAGACCGCAGGAGAGCTCGGCAGGATCTTCGGTCTCAGGCCGGTCCCGCTCGAAGTCGGGGCAACCTACGGGTATTATGCCCTGCGGCAGAACAGCGATCCGCTCGAAGCATCACGGCAGGTCAAACGGCTGAAACCGTTCTATTCAGAAGCCCAGATCGCTCTCGGTATCTCAAAAGCAAAAGAGTTCCTCTTCAAGCCCACACCAAAGGATCTTAAAGAACTGAAAAAGGAGACCGGCATCTGGCAGAGGGCCTCATTAAAATCACTATCTCCATAACAGAGTTTTTCTCACCCTCTTGTTTGATTCACTCTCCGATATCATCATTGGTAATGGACTGTGAGGGATGATCTTTGAAATATTGGAGAATAGTATCTGTTTGGGTAATACCGGTTTTCTTGCTCTTTGGTTTTGTATCGGACGGGATAGTGTATTGGGTGATGCTGGTCTGACCCATTCCACCTTCCCTTTTCAATCGATCAAGGGCAATCTGACAATAGTGCGGATCGATATCAATGCCAACTCCTTTCCGGTTATTGAGATACGACGCAACAAGGGTTGTTCCACTTCCAAGGAAGGGATCGA
>JAUSBW010000167.1 GCA_030651815.1 Methanoregula sp. | reverse complement strand
TTCAAACTGAGCACCAATGTTATGATCGATCGTACGCAGAAAGAGATGTGTACGATGGGAGCACTGATACCCCACGACGCAATGCTGGAATGCCCGGCAACGTTAGAACCCCATGCGCTTTAGCCGTGGGAGTATGTCAGAGTGCTACAGTTTTCCAGTTTCCCTGCCGGAACATGTACCCTAGAAGCACAGCCTGTACGATAATGCCTGTAATGACTGCAATCCAGATACCCATGACACCCATACCAAACATGTGGGGCAGGATATAGGCAAGCGGGATCTGGATCAGCACCATCGAAAAGAGCGTGGCATACATGGGTTTTTTCGTGTCTCCTGCGCCGTTGAGCGCAAATGAGAGGATGATGCTTGCTGCCATGATCACGTAGAAGGGTGCAACCGCATGGAAGTATGATACCCCAATCCCTTCACTCACGCCGCTTGGATCAAAGAACCAGAGCAACTGTTTGGCAAACGCATAATAACAAATTGAGATCACCAGCATGAACGCGCCGTAAAAGATGAGCGAGAGTTTCACGCCCTCCTCAGCGCGCTCCGGTTGTTTTGCCCCGATATTCTGACCCACGATTACGGCTGTCGCTGTAGCAATGGCAAACCCGGGCATAAGCGCGATGAGTTCGAGCCGTTCGGCAATTCCGTAACCGGAGATCGCCGCTGTTCCATAGAATGCGACAAATGCCATCATCACAAGGAAGGTGCCGCTGCGCAAGCCCGATTGGATCGAGTTGGGAATGGCAACTTTTAGAATCCTGCTGATGAGGGAAAAGTCAATGACCAGTGTTTTTGGGAACCGGAGTTTTGGAGCATAGTGCAACAGCAGTACAAGGCTGACCACAAGCCCGATCCCGCGCGAGAGGATCGTTGCAAGCGCAGAACCGGCAACGCCGAATGCGGGAGAGCCTGCAATGCCAAAGATAAGGAGTGGGTTTAATATGATATTAAGAATGTTTACGCCTACCATGATGATCATCGGTGTGATGGCATTGCCGCAGGACTGAAAGGAAGTGATCACGATCCAGAGTTCGATCATGGTAAACGAACCTATGAACAGAATGGTGAGGTAGGGGGCGCCCACTGCCGTAACGGTTGCATCCGCCCCGAGCAGCCGTAGCAGATCATCAGAAAACATTACTCCGCAGACTGCCAGAACAAGAGAGAATGCAAGACCGATATAGAGTGAATGCTGGATGATGGCACCAATAGCATCGAACTCCTCTGCACCATAGTGCCGTGCGATAAATGCAGTCGTTGCTGTAACAAGCCCGATAACAAATGTGATCAGCACCATCATGAGTGTCATGCTCATGGCAACACCGGCGAGTGCCTCTGCACCCAGCCTGCCGACAAAATACATATCAACTATCTCCAGCACGCTCTGGAGCAGGTTGCTGACTATGATCGGCAGGGATATCGTAAAGAGCCCTTTGATGAGCTGGCCTTTTGTCAGGTAATTGTCATTATCCACAGGGAGTTCACCGTTTCAGCAGCATAATCGTTTGTATCCATGGTGCGAAAGGGAAGAAAAATTGTTTCCGTCTGCCAAGGGAAAAGGATAAAGAAAATATGCACATCCTTACGGGATTCCGAGCGCTTTTTTGTATGCAGCCAGCAGTCTCACAATAAATTTCCTGTGTTCCCCCATGGATTCCTCATCCTCAGGAGAAGCTATGAGCGCAGCTGCATAAACGAGGACGAGTGCATTATCGAGCTCAAGTGTCCCGTGATCTTCAACCGCGTTTGGTGCGAGTTTGATCGCAATATAACTGCGCTCCTGCTCATCGAACCACAATGACCTGTCCGCAGTCACTAGCGAATTGTCAAGATCCTGCGCATTAGCAAGCACGATCGCGAGCGCTTTTTTCAATGCAGCATATGCCCCGCTGCAGGCAGGATTTTTCCTTTGTCCCAGCAACTCAATGGCATGCGCGCATTGCCTCGCCGCATTGGCATAAAGGCCAAACCGGAATGCAAGGAATGCAGAGGCGATCTCATGGGCAGTCGTATCAGGAATATCATCGATTCCATCTCGGATTCGCTTGATATAGTCATTGAGAAATTGTTCCATAAGATCAGATCGCTCCCATCATATTTTCCGGAATTGCCGTTTTGCTTCCTCTGGTAATTTTAGAATCGCTCTGACATGAACGTATCTTTATGATCCGTTAGATCTGGTATGACAGGCAGAACCCGGACCATCAGAGGATTATTAGGATATGCAGCACCAACATAGTAAAACCGGTATGGGTGTAGTAATATTTTCTGATGTGCATGCCGATGCAGAAGCAATTGCCGCACTCTCTGTTTGTATACGCACCCCGTCATTTTCAGGAACCTTTGGCCCGATAGACCGGGTCATCAATCTCGGGGATATCCTCCATCGGGGCGAGCACCCCAAAGAAGCTCTTGAAAAGATCCATACCCTTTCGCGCGATTACAAGCTCATCTCCGTCATGGGTAATCACGATCACGCTTATCTTCACAGGCTTTTGGTCAGCGGGAGTGATGCAGCAAGCATGTATCGCCATGAACAGCTGCGGGATTCACCCCTCCTCACAATATTTGAACGGATGCCCATGGAATGGTCGGACAACGGGATGTTATTTGTCCACGGGGGGCCGATGGAACTAGGGCCGCAGACACTACGGCTCAAGTGCTGGCAGCGGCTTTCACACCAGCCGGGTGATTCATTAACCGGGTATCATTATACTGCGGGTATGGCATTCGATGTCCTGCAGGCCCGGGGATTAACGCACCTGTGCTGCGGGCACCAGCATACGCACATCTGCTGCCGGAAAACTCCGCAGGGAATAGTGCAGCACCCGATCGGGTTTGTGCCGCTTCCTCAGAAAAAAACCGGGAATAATCTGCAGCTTGAAGTGGCAAGGATACCTCTCGATCTGCCGACTATCAACCGGGTGGGCAGCTGCCATGGAAGCGAACCGGAATTTGCCTATACTGATTACTCCACATTTTCCTATATTCGCATTGTCTGATGATCCGTTTTTAACTCTCTTTCTTTTTTTGTTCACCAGTAACTCATGATGAAAGAACCGTATCTCACTGATTTGCGACTGTTTTTAGCAGTGCATATAAATGCAGACACATATTCTCCACAATGTATATATATCGTGACCACAAAGTGGTTATCATGCCTCGTGCAGGCGAGGGACGTTCGATCCGCATCGATCCCGAGGTGTATGAGGCGCTGCTCGTATTGAAACGAGGAAATATGACGTTCTCAGACGTCATTGTCCAGATGCTCGATGACTGCTACGGATGGTCGGAAAATAATCCGGCAAACCAGAGTGATCTGGCAGAGTTCGTAGAGATCAACGCGCGCTGACAACCTGCAGGGACTCCCTCAATGGATCGGTCCCAACCTAAAAAACCCGGTGTCGGAATTTAATGAAGAGCAGGATCATAGAAGATCTCAGTGATGATAATCTGAACCAACTTATCGAAAAAATCGATGATATGTTGGTGAATCTGGAAAAAAACGAGAATGAAACCTGATGGCAGGAGTGACCCGGTAGATTACCCTCATACCGGTGCATTCATGTCAGCCTGAAGTTGCACGCTCCCCCCAATAATCCCCTCAATCTTTTTTCTGAGTTCTTCTGTTACTGCTGGGATCTTTTCGTTGGTTTTGGCAGTCCACTGCGCGAGTTCATGGTAAAGCTGCTGTTCTTTGTTAAGCATGCTGTTGAGCTGCGTTTTTTCCCGCATCAGTGAATTGCCCCGTACGACCCTGGGATGAGTTAAAAGAGTTGTTTCTGCATTCGTGCAGGCTTCATCACAGGCTGCCAATTCAGTGCACAGCTCCGACATCGTGGTGCAGAAAGCGTCAGTATTGGAAAAAACTTCACGCTCCTC
Source organism: Methanoregula sp. (assembly GCA_030651815.1). Lineage (GTDB taxonomy): Archaea > Halobacteriota > Methanomicrobia > Methanomicrobiales > Methanospirillaceae > Methanoregula. Next base: position 8,330 of record JAUSBW010000167.1, on the reverse strand, counting down.
ACGGTTTTTTAAGGGAATTTCTCCCGCTGCGATCATCCGTTGCACCACCGGGCAGGCTGCGGCAAGTGCGGTGCTCATGCTTAATGGATCCGGCAGATCATGATCTGATAGTATCTCAATCGCATGCTTAAGGGAAGATATGTCTCCGGTCTGATGCTGTTTTGCTGCAATCTTTTCAGCTTTCTTAAAGACATGGGAGGCGGTCATGGACCGTGCGGCATAGTTCCGGGTAACCTCATTGCGTTTCTTCTCTTTCTCTGCAAGTGCAGATTTGCACTCATTTACCGCACGGTTTCCGTCAGCATCCGATGCCAGCTCGGTCTCTTCGCGCTCAATTGCCCCGATACGGCTGGTGATCTCACTGATGCGAGCCAGGGTACGGTGCTCTTTTTCAACGGTTCGTTGCAGATCCTCCTGCATATCCTGTATTGACTGGTGAAGAGTTGCCACCGCATCAATCGCTGCTTTCTGTTTCTGGTACGTGGCGAGAGCAGCGGTCAGGATATTCATCTCTTTTCCCATTGCATCGATCGATAATTTTACACCTTTCATCTCTTCAGGAAAGACTGCCTGCAGGTATCGTCCCTGCCCGCGGTTCCCGTTCAGGCTGGATTTCAGGCATTCAACAGCATCGGTATAGAACACTTCAATATCATCAGAGAGGGGTTTTGCAAGGGCGGCATTCATTGCTTTTACGTAGAGAGGCAGGGAATTTTTCGCAACAGCTTTGAGTTTCGGGTGGATGGCAGGGTCGTGTTCTGAGCCGGATATACTATTCACAATATGCTGTAGCTGTGCAGCGGAATTCCTGATGTTCTGCATCGGGGCCTTAGCCGCTTCTTCAAGCGCCTTTCGCGCGTTCTTCTCACGCCCGGCAACCCACGCGGGAATTGAACTGAATGCAATAACTACCGGTGCCGTTTTTTTTGGATTTATGAGATTTTTTATAAAATCGTACATTCATTTCACCTGCATTGGTTCCTGACTTGCCATGCCTGCTGCTACTTAAGTTTAATCATCGCCTGCTATCTGGCAGAGTCGCTCAGCACCGTCAATCTCCTTGATCACCTGGACAACTGCGGGAGGCAGGAGCTGCTTCCAGGGTTTGCCGCTGAGTATGCGCTCGCGGATTTTTGTACCGCTGAGTGTGTCGCGCTCATACATTGCCGGTGACAGAACTTTTATCCCTGCTTCTGTGAAGAGCCTGACAACGAGCGGATTTGATGAATAACAGAGATCGAACGGCGGCGCCATGGACTGAACATGCGCCACCCATAGGGAGTTGCGTTTGATGTCCTCTATAGGGATCACGTAATAGGGACAGCCGAGTGACGCAAGCGCCCGGGTGATCATGAGCACGCGTTCACCGGCCGTGAACGGGTTATCAATCATATGGGACAGCTGCGCGCTGCCGATACCGATGATGATCTCATCAACTTCGTTAGCAATATGTTCGAGCACCTCGTGATGCCCGTTGTGATATGGCTGAAACCGCCCGATATAAAATCCCCGTTTCATGGATGTCCTCCTTGCGCCCCCGCACCCATATTCGCAATCCGCGCGGCAAAGGCGCCTGCAGTAAAGCCGGCATCGATATTCACTACGGCAATAACCGAACAGGACTGGAGCATGCTCGCAAGTGCTGCTCTTCCTTCGCCCATGTAGCCATACCCCACGCTGACGGGCACGCCAATTACCGGTTTGTCAACAATCCCGGCAACGATTCCGGGAAGAGTTCCTTCGCGCCCGGCACAGACAATGAACACATGCGCATCCAGCAGCGGCGTCAAGGCCGGGAAGAGCCGGTGGATGCCTGCCGCGCCGACATCATACGCCGTTCGCACCGTGCAGCCCATCTCCTCAGCGATAATTTTTGCCTCCTCTGCAACCCGGATGTCGGATGTTCCCGCAGTGATGATCGCTACAACTCCGCCTGTTGGCCGGGGCAATTGTCCGTTTGACAGGACAAGTACGCGGCCAATCTCGTGGTATTCTGTGGAAATGTTCCTGCTTTTTGCATATTCCCGAATGTGTGCAACCTGATCAGGACTCACGCGCGTGCACACACAGCGTCCGGTTGTTTCTGCGTGCCGTACGGCAATCTCAGAAAGATGCAAGGGATCTTTTCCCTCGGCAAGCACCACTTCCGGCATACCGCACCTGATGCCCCTTCCCAGATCGATACAGGCAAACTCCCCCACATGTTCAAGGCGAAGCCCTTCAATCACCTGAGCTGCCTCATCAAGGGAGCACTCACCATTCTTGTAGCGTAAGAGAATTTCCTGCACAGACCGGTTCGGTTGCATGGTTTTGACAATACAGATATGGAACGGCGTATAATAAGTTAATTCATAGTCATGTCCTATCTTATCTATGTCGCCATGTTCGGCACTGCTGCTGTCATCTTTCTCTGGCTGCGGGATGCACGGATCTTTTTCAGGACAGGTCTCCCCGGTTACCGTAAGGCGGCGTACTCTGGCGTGGGTTATTGGGCTCTTGCCACGCTTGGCGGGGCCTTCACCCTTACAATGCCCGATTTCGAATTACTGGGCCTTGGCCTGATCCTTGCGGCTATGTACCTGCAGGGAAGAATTGAGCGGGAGAAAGTATGGGGAAATGAAGATACCTTCACCCGGTTACTTGGCAGTGTACCCAGACCTAAGGCGATGAAGAAATAACGAATACCGATCAAAACAGGATACGGATTTTTACCATGCTCCAGAAACCGAGAGGAACGCGGGATTTTTTACCGGATGAGATGGAGGCGCGGCGCGCTGTCGAGGGGAAGCTGCGCGATGTTGCGCGCCGCTGGGGATACCGGGAAGTCTGCACTCCCGTGTTTGAGGATCTCGAACTATTTACCATGAGATCCGGCGAAGGTATCATTGAAGAGATGTACGTCTTTGAGGACAAGGGGGGCAGGAAGCTTGCCCTTCGCCCGGAGATCACCGCTGCCGTTATCCGGATGTACATCAACGAGGCAAAGGTCGCCCCCAAGCCATTGCGCTGGTGTTATTTTGCTGATTGTTTCCGATACGAACGCCCCCAGAAAGGCCGGTACCGGCAGTTCTGGCAGTTCGGAGTCGAGCTGATCGGTGCGGATACGGCGGCGGCAGATGCGGAAACGATTATGCTTGCGTCCGATATGTTAAACGCAACCGGTGTCACGTATGAGCTGAAAGTCGGCCACCTCTCTTTCATGAAGAATCTCGTAAAAGACCTCGAACCGGCAATGCAGCGCAGGGTGCGGGCACACCTTGACAAGAAGGATTTTGACGGGCTGAATGCCACGCTCGAATCCTTAAACAGGACTGATCTTGCGGTCTCCCTTACCGCACTTGTCAACACCCGTGACCTTGCCGAAGCATTCGAGATTGCGGGGACAATTCAGGAGAAAGTGCGATTTGAACAAACAATTGGATCGCTCGATGCGGCCGGCGTGAATTATTCCCTGAACTTTGGCATTGCGCGTGGCCTGGATTATTATACCGGCATGGTCTTTGAGGGTTTTGCGCAGAACCTCGGGGCAGAGAACCAGATCCTTGGCGGGGGGACCTACCGCCTCGCCCATCTCTTTGGGGGAGATGATGTAGCCTCCTGCGGTTTTGCCATCGGGTTTGACCGCGTGATGGTCTCTCTTGGCGACATAACACCTGCGATTGTTCCTGTTGTGGGAATTGTCTGCACAAGTGAGGGACGAACCCGCGCGCTTCTGGTTGCAAAGGCATTTCGTGACGCGGGCATCCGCACGGAAATGGATCTCATGGAGCGCGGACTGGGTGCCCAGCTTGCCCATGCTGCAAAGACCGCGAATTTTGCTATCGTGATCGGCCAGCGTGAGACAGAGTCCGGGCAGGTTACCATAAAAAATCTTGCAACCGCCGAACAGAAGACCGTAGATCCTGCAGCAGCCATCGCTGAGGTGAGAGCGTTTGGTCCTCGCTGACGAGCTCGCCAAGCAGCAGCGCAGCATCAGTGTCGCGGAATTCTTCGAGAAGAACAAACACCTGCTGGGATTCGATTCCCCCACGCGCGGTGTGATCACCACCATAAAAGAAGCAGTGGACAATGCGCTGGATGCCTGTGAAGAGGCGCAGGTGCTTCCGGATATTTTTATCAGCATCAAAAAAGTATCAGCCGATATATTCCGGATTATCGTTGAAGACAATGGCCCCGGTATCGTCCCTGCACAGGTGCCGTATGTGTTTGGCAAGCTGCTCTACGGTTCCCGGTTCCACCAGATCCGGCAGACGCGCGGGCAGCAGGGTATCGGGATCTCTGCCGCCGTGCTCTATGCGCAGCTGACCAGTGGCGTCCCAACAGTAGTGATCTCCCGTACTGGCGCTAAAGAGCAAGCGCACAAATTTGAGATCCAGATAAAGATCGAGACCAACGAACCTGACATCATCTCCCAGCAGAAGATCGACTGGGATCGGATTCACGGCACCCGGGTGCAGATTGAGTTCAGGAGCACGATGGCGGCAAAAAAGAAACTGCTCGAGTATCTCAAGTATACTTCAGTGGTGAACCCCCACGCGCGGTTCCGGGTGGATCTTGACGATGAGGCGTTCACGTTCGAGCGCGTGAGCCAGGAGATCATCGCGTGCCCTGTCGCCGTCAAACCTCACCCGCATGGGATCGAGTTCGGGCAACTGAAACGGATGGCTGTGGCGAGCGATCTGAAATTGATCGACTTCCTTGTCGAAGGATTTTCCCGCGTGGGAAAGAAGCTCGCGCAGGATATGTGCGATAAGTCCGGTCTTAAGGCAACGGCAAAAGTGTCAGGACTTTCCGCAGATCAACTCAAGGCGCTCCTTGCCGCCATGCAGGAAGTTGCTGTGCCCCCCCCACTCACCACCCAGTGTCTCTCGCCCATTGGTGAGGAACTGATCCGGCGCGGGCTCGATAAGGAGTTCCAGATGGACTTTGTCGGGGCACGCACCAGGCCGGCTTCTGTCTTCTCCGGCCACTCGTTTGTAGTCGAAGCAGCGATTGGGTATGGCGGAAAGCTTCCTTCCGAGGGAAATGCGATCATCCTCCGCTTTGCCAACCGTGTCCCGCTGATGTACCAGCAGGGTGCGTGCGCTATCACCCAGAGTGTTGCAAATGTAAACTGGAAACAATACAATCTCTCGCAGCAGGGACTGCCCATGGGACCTGTCCTGATCCTTGTCCATGTCGCTTCCACAAACGTTCCATTCACCAGTGAGAGCAAGGATGCGATTGCGAGTATCCCGGAGATCGAAAAGGAGATTGTGCTTGCCCTGCAGGATCTCGGACGGGATCTCAAACACTTTGTCTCCCGGCGGGACAAGAGCAGGGTGGCCGAGGACCGGGCGCGCGCAGTCTGCGCAATTATTCCGGAGATTGCCGCAAAGGTGAGCGAGATTGTGGAAAAACCACTTGTCGATACCACTCCTATTGAAGGAAAACTGATGCGGAAACTGATCGTGAAAAAGTGGACGTGCGATGGCAGGATCACGATCGAGCTGAACAACTATACCGCGCACCAGGCCGACATATCTATTTACGATATCTCGCAGGACAGTGCTTCTGATGCCGAGCCCAAGGCTGCATTCGTGAACGAGATGGACGGGCAGTTTACGAAAGTCTGGAAACTGGTGATACCGTCTCAGACCGTGACAAGCGTAGTCTATACCGGGAAAGGCGGGGGACTGCTCGATATCCGGGGCATTGACAATAACAAAAAGATGGTGGTGGATCTCGATGTCTAAAGAGGAACTGGAAAAGAAGTCTATGGAGGCCCTGCTCCGAATCGCAAGCGCATGGTACGACCAGATGAAGGCAGGCGAGATCCCCTCCATCTCGCTGCCCACGCGGACGAAATACAATATCGAATACGATGATGCCAGCGAGGTCTGGAAATACGGCGACAAGGAGAGCATGCGCACCGCTGCCTCGGCCAAGAGCGCCACGCACCTGTTGAAGATGGCGTACGTGATTGGGTTTATCAAACAGCAGCTGAAAGAGAACCGATCGTCAACACTGAGAGAGATGTATTACATCTCCGAGGGCTGGAAGCGGGCGAAGTTCGGTGCACAGGAGGAGAGCAATTTCCTGATCGAAGACCTTGAGATCATTTCGGAAGTCCCGCGCGAGGGTTTCCATCTTCATCCCGAAGAGAATGGTGCGTCCATTTACGGACCTATGCGGATACGGGAAGAGACACGCAGGGGTATGCGGGCGATTCACTGTCAGGATGATGTGGGGCAGGCCGGGTATACGATCCCCAACAATGTCGAGAATATCGAGTTCGTGGATCATGATGCCAAGTTTGTGATCGCACTCGAAACGGGTGGTATGTATGACCGGCTGATCGAGAACGGGTTTGATGAGGAGCATAACGCTATTCTCGTTCACTTAAAAGGACAGCCTGCGCGCTCAACCCGGCGCATGCTCAACAAGATCAGTTCCACATGGAATCTTCCAGTTCTCGTTTTTACGGATGGGGACCCATGGTCGTACCGTATCTTTGCGTCGGTTGCTTACGGTTCGATTAAGAGTGCGCACATGTCAGAACTGCTGGCAACGCCCCGGGCGCGGTTTTTAGGATTGCAGCCGAGTGATATCCGGGATTACAACCTGCCGTCCGATAAATTATCTGATAAGGATGTGGAGGCGTTGCATGCGGAGCTGACCGATCCCCGGTTTGCAACGGAGTACTGGAGAAAGCAGATCAACTTACAGATCAGCCTGGGACTGAAGTCTGAACAGCAGGCGTTTGCTGCGAGGGGGCTGGATTTTGTTACAAAGACGTATTTGCCGGCGAGGTTGAGTGAGATGGGAGTTATATAATTCGTTATGGTATGAGTGAAACAGGATCGGTCCTACGATTTTTATCACTGGTTGGATGGGCTCATATAAAATAATACAAATACTGTTATTCTATAGTAGGGGAAATGACCATGCTTGAAACATTACCTGTAGAATTTCGTGAGGCATATGCAACTCTATTTGCCTCAAGACCGGATGATGTGATGAAAAAAATCATCCTGTCCGAACTTAAAAGACGGCTCGCTGAATATCGCCTCCTTGATAAAAAAATGTGCAATCTGTACGGAATGCCGTTTGCCGAATTTAAAAAACAAAAGATTGTTGAAAAAAACAACCAATCATTCCGGATTGAAGAAGACTACTGTGACTGGGAACTCGCCATCGATGGTATTCAATCCGTAACTGCTGAACTAAAAAAATTAGAGAAATACCTATGAATCTGGACTGTTTTGTCGCAGAAACTGAAGCAGCTGCACAGATGTATGCATTGAAGATCGATATTGTGGCAAAAACGAAAAACGCGATAAAAATCAAACTCAATATTAGCGAATCGATTGCGGTCCAGTGCTATTACAACCAAACCTCAAAAACAACAAATTTTGTACTAATCGGAGGGTCCCGCAGGATATATGGACGGGATTCTGTGGGTGGTAACTGGCATCGTCACCCGTTTGAGAATCCTGACGCGCATGATACTTCATGGGAAGGATCACAAATGGTGACACCAGAACAATTCCTTCAGGAGGTATTTGAAATCCTCATCCGGGAAGATCTGATTACCCCATCGTTACGGAATTATAAAAAGACAAATGAAGGAAGATAGTCAGTTATGATCGGGACATCGTTGCAATGATAATGAGGTACCACGCCCTATGGATACCAGAATCACCGTTCTCACTTTTCAGGTGTGCATATTTTTTCTAGCAGCATCCAACATATCCGACAATGACTCTTTTAATGAAATCCGGGGCATCCAGCCGGTGATGCGGTGTATCCGTGAATTATCACTCTTTTGAGAGGGCACGGCTATTGAAAGGGATGAAACCGGGAGGTGGAGCGGATATTCTTTTCCGGTAATTTCCTGTAATAGATCAATAACCGTGGAAACTGGTGTTGCCCTTCCCGAACCGATATTGAATGCATTTCCTGCGCAATCCTCTCGAAATTTTTTATGTGAGATTAGCGCCCAGTATGCGCTCACAACATCCCGCACATCGATAAAATCCCGGCAGGACTTGATCTCCATCAGATCCAGAGACGAACGTCTCCCATGTTCGATCTCAATCACCTGCTGCACAATTTTCCCGCACACAAAGGAAGCCGGCTGGTCCGGTCCAATCAGGTTGAAGGGTCTTGCGATAGCAACCTGACAATTTCGGATCTTGTGATACATCTGGCACAGATTGTCCTGAGTTGCCTTGCTGAGCCCATACTCTGTGAGTGGTTTTAATGGCTGGTCTTCTGCGATGGCATTCTCTCCGGCATATCCATAGACCGCAGATGAACTGATGACAAGGATGCGGCAGTCAGGGTTA
>JAUSBW010000161.1 GCA_030651815.1 Methanoregula sp. | reverse complement strand
TCTGCGTACGATCGATCATAACATTGGTGCTCAGTTTGAATGCCAACATTGCTACCATTATGACCAACGTTTCCTTATAGAAAGGAAACTTAAAGAACTGTGCAGCACAATATTTCTTGTCTGTACACAGAACAAATTATTATCGGATGTCTACACAAATAAAATTTCTGTTGGCATGACTAACGCATTCATCCCGTGACTAAAGTCATGGGCTTTCTGCTGCTTTGATCGTAAACATTCACAAGACCATCACCCACCCGGACCCGGACCGGAACACTGGGGGTCGCCATGGTCTTACGGGGACGGGACCGACCCCCCACCCCCTTCTGGGATTCTCTGCTGCGGGCAACTCCTTAGTAGGGAACGGTTGATGAGTGAGAAAAGTAGAGGTCACCGGCACGCGGAAAGATGCCCGTATTATTTCAACAACGTTTTCAATTCCCTGAGACTCTTCTGGATCTCGTTTTCCAATTTCTCGATCTTCTCAATAATTACTTCCGGTTTTTCATACTGGACTTCTTCGTACTCAATCTCCTTATACCGCGAAATGGAAAGATCATATCCGTTCTCCTTGATCTCGCTGATTGGCACAAAGAAGCACTTGCCTTTCCGGTCTGCGGGATTCTCTTTCTTCCGGTTGCGGTAATGCTGGATGATATCCGGGATATCCCCTTTACCATCGATTAATGTCCGTTTGTCATCGAGCGAGTACCCGTCCGCATCCATATCATAGAACCAGACCTTTTCAGTTGACCCTCCTTTAGTGAAGATCAATACCGCAGTTGAGACACCGGCGTACGGCTTGAAGACACCGGACGGCATGGAAACGATCCCTTCAAGCTGGCAGTGTTCAAGCAGAATCTGCCGGAGTTTCTTGTGGGCATTGGAGCTGCCGAACAGCACACCGTCCGGCACGATGACCCCGCACTTCCCGCCAATCTGGAGGAGGTGTACCATCCGCTCGACAAAGAGCAGTTCGGTTTTGGTAGTCTGGATCGTGAGGGCATCGTTGATGTCGCTCTTGTCGATGCTCCCCTTAAATGGCGGGTTTGCGAGGACAATGGTGTACCGGTCGTTTTGCTTGAATCCTTTTGAGAGCGTATCCTGCAGGGCAACCTGGGGCGCCTTGATCCCGTGGAGCACCATGTTCATGAGCGAGATCCGGATCATCGTGTTATCAAAATCGTACCCGTAGAAGGTGTCCGTCCAGAGTTTTTCCCAGTATTTCTTTTCAGTGATTTTGTCACCGAGCAGGTTATGGTATCCACCTTCGGGATCCATTTCGATCTTGTCCTTGCTCGTGTATCTTTTGAGAATGTATTCGTATGAGTTAACTAAGAATCCGGCTGTACCACAGGCAGGATCGCAGATCCGGTCATTGATATCCGGGTCAACAAGCTCGACCATCATCCGGATGATGTGCCTGGGCGTGCGGAATTGCCCGTTCTTCCCGGCTGTTGAGAGCTGTGAGAGCAGGTATTCGTAGATGTCGCCCTGGGTGTCCTGATTCTGTGCTGATATCTTCAGGTCATCGAGGATGGTGACCGCTTCCTGGAGGAGCGAGGGTTTGGGAATTAAAAATACGGCATCTTTCATGTGCTGGGCAAAGAGCGTCTTCTCGCCATCGTGGATATTCTTGATGAACAAGAAGACCTTATCCCGCACATGAATGAGCATCTTGTCGGCCGGGAAATGTTTCCAGTGGGACCACCGGCAATCTTCCTGTCCTTCGAAAATGGATGTGTAGGTCTGTTTGTTTGCCTGCGCCTTCTTCTGCTCGAAGGTATCCATGGCTTCAAGCCGGTTCATGAAGATGAGGTACGACATCTGCTCGATGGATTGGAGCGGGTTGGATAGGCCGCCGCTCCAGAATTTGTCCCAGAGGGAATCGATCTTGGATTTGAGTTCGGGAGCGAGACGCATGGTGAAAGAATCCTGATAGTGATTGGGCGATGAGGAGATTAAGGGATATCGTTTTACCCGGGTCCGGCTAGCGTGTTCAGAGATAATCCCAAGCCCGACCTTCTTCTGGTTTGAGCCATTCTTTTGCGAGGGAGCGTTCACTTAAAAGTGCTGTGACAGGGAATATTACTTCATTGTCGTATTTAGCCTGATCAGCACGACGAAATGATTTTTTATTTTTTATGGAGTTCATAATTACCAGATCTGTTATCGTAACGGATTGTACTATGTCCCTCTAAAATTTAGAGAGGAAATACCCGGCTCCAACACTGAATAATGCGACAAAAATCAGAATTATAATTTGAATGACCCGATCTTTTGTTTTTTCTGATTTTTTCTTTTCATCGTATTCTATCAGGACAGGTAACATCTTATCAATTATTCTGATATTTGCCGAATAAGGGAGAAGAGTCACCTCTCCCCCCTCTTCTAAGAACCGTACGTGATACTTTCGCATCATACGGCTCAAGCATTTCACAACCCGGTTACCGGGCGGCCATAGGAAAAGAAAGACAATTTGATTTGAAATTCCG
>JAUSBW010000136.1 GCA_030651815.1 Methanoregula sp. | reverse complement strand
GAGTATTATCTGAGAAATGTCTCAATGACCGTATTGAAATTGCTGATGTGGTTCAAGAAACGTTTTTTATATTGGGATTTCAATTATCGTTTGCGAAAAATTGGTGTGGAAAGTTCTTGGATAATAATTTAAATTTGTTATATTAAAGACTATAATATACTAAGAACAACCACGTCCCGGAATTCCGGCATACATAATAGGGAAAAATAATTGCCAATCGCGAAAGATTCCACAACCCTTTCTATCCTCTACCGTGCCTCAATAAGCCGGACTGCCCAAAACACTTATTACTCAACTATGCCCATATTATAAAGCACCATTCATGGAGCAGTGACTATCCACTGCGAGTGTCTGTCAAAGATGCGAGATTCCTCTGTTGAGGTAGCCAAGCCTGGTATGGCGCAGGTTTGCTAAACCTGTGTTCGAAAGGACTCGGGAGTTCAAATCTCCCCCTCAGCGCTAAAAGAGACAATCTCACCAATCGAGGGGATTGGATGGCTCAGGAAAACGATATAAAATACTTTGTAAGGGTTGGAACCACCGATCTCGATGGTACCAAATCCGTGAGGGTTGCCCTCACCGGCATCAAGGGTGTCGGCAGGCATACCTCCACGGTTATTTCCCGTATGGCGAAAGTTGACGAATATGCGTTACTCGGTCGCCTTGAAGAGGAGTCGGTAAACCGGCTCCGGACCGCTGTTGAAGAGTACACCACGAAGATTCCGGCATGGATGTCAAACCGGCCGAAAGATGTGTACACCGGCGAAACAAAGCACCTCTTGGGCGCTGATGTCACCCTAGCAAACGACGAAGACATCAACCTCTTAAGAAAGATCCGGTGCTACAAGGGCATCCGGCATGAGACCGGTCAGAAAGTCCGTGGTCAGCGCACCAAGTCTACCGGCAGGACCGGCAAGACTGTAGGTGTGAGCAAGAAGAAAGCCGGAGGAAGCTAATCATGGGATACCCCGGAAAGAACCACAAGTCTTACCAGACCCCAAAGCGCCCCTTTGAAAAGACGCGCATTGAATCAGAAACGCGCCTTGTCATTGAATATGGGCTGCGCAACAAGCGCGAAGTCTGGAAGGCACAGGCAGACCTGCGCAAATACCGCAAGGGTGCCCGTAACCTTCTCGTGCTCGCATCCAGCGCCATGGATAAGCAGATCTTCGAGGCAAAGAAAGACGAGCTTATCAGCCACCTCCAGCGTGCAGGCCTTCTCGGTGTCGACGCAGATATCGAAGCTGTGCTTTCCTTAAAGGTGCAGGCCCAGCTCGATCGCCGTCTTCAGACAATGGTACACCGCAAGGGACTCGCCCGCTCGCCCAAACAGGCGCGGCAGATGGTCACCCATGGTCACATTGCAATCGCAGGAAGGCGTACCACCATCCCCGGATACCGCGTCACCCGGATCGAAGAAGGACAGATCTCCTACTATGGACCGTCCCCGTTCGTAAGTGACTCGAATGCAGAGAGGACACGCATTGCCAAACCGGCAAGCAACCCCAAAGCAGCTCCCCAGCAGGGATACTCACGGAGGTAGATAATGGCAGCAAACGACAAGGAAAAATGGGGTATCGCTCACATCTTTGCGTCCTTTAACAACACTATCATCACGGTAACTGACCTCTCCGGTGCAGAGACTGTTACAAAAAGCAGTGGTGGTATGGTCGTCAAGCAGGACCGTAATGAGAGTTCCCCGTATGCTGCCATGCAGATGGCAGGAAATGTTGCTCAGGCAGCCCGTGAAAAGGGCATTGTCGGTGTCCATGTAAAGGTGCGTGCACCCGGACAGGGTAAGCAGCGCAGCCCCGGGCCCGGTGCCCAGGCAGCCATCCGTGCACTCGCTCGTGCAGGCATGCGCATAGGACGCATTGAAGATGTTACACCCGTTCCCCACGACTCATGCAGGCCGAAAGGCGGCAGACGTGGCAGGAGAGTGTGATGCAGATAGAATTCGCCAGTCTGGACGATTCCTTGGCGCGATTCACTCTATCGGGAGCGAGCCCGGCATTTGCCAACGCCTTCCGGCGGGCAATGATCGGCGAAGTGCCAACTCTTGCAATTGAAGATGTGCGCATCTATGACAATACCAGTGCGCTCTTTGACGAGATGCTGGCCCACCGCCTCGGGCTTATACCCATCAAGACCGATCTCTTAACCTATTCGACACAAGAGAAATGCACGTGCGGCGGGGCAGGATGCCCGGGCTGCACGGTCACCTACACTTTAAGTGCCGAGGGTCCCCGCATGGTCAGTTCAAGTGACCTGATCCCGCAGGATCCAAAAGCGGTACCAGTGTACGATAATGTGCCCATCGTCAAGCTCACGAAAGGGCAGAAACTTGTCCTTGAAGCAAAAGCAGTCCTGAATACCGGCAGGGAACATGCAAAATGGCAGCCGACTCTGGTCTGTGGGTATAAAAACCACCCCGTGGTCTCGATCAGCGAAGCCTGTGATGCCTGTGGTATGTGCGTGGATGAATGTCCCCGTAAGGTGCTCGTGGTTCGTGGCAAGAAAGTCGAAGTAGTAAATGGTAAACTTCCCGATTGCTCCATGTGCAAGCTCTGTGAAAAGGCATGCATTGCGAGCGGTATCGGTGATGAACCGGCAATTCGTGTATCCGCTGAAGCAGACCGCTATATTTTCGTAGTCGAGGGCGATGGATCACTGCCGGTAAAAGAGATCATGAATCGTGCACTTCTGTTTATCAGGGAGCATTCAGACGAGCTGGAACAGCAGCTAGGCGAAATATCAGGGGATGAAAAGAAATGACAAGAATTGTGGAAAAGACGAACCCCCGTCTTACCAGCCTTATCTCGCTCTTGAAGAACAAGTCGCGTGAGAATGAGGCTAAGATCTGGCGCGAGATCGCAAGCAGGTTAGAGACCCCCAACAGGAATTACGCTGAGGTCAACCTGTCGAAGATCAACCGCTACGCCCAGAATGGTGAGACGATCATCGTCCCCGGCAAAGTCCTGGGCAGCGGTCTGCTGGAGCAGTCCGTCAAGGTTGCAGCGCTGAACTTTTCAGCATCAGCCACCAGCAAGATTAAGGACGCAAAGGGACAGTGTATGACAATTGAGCAGCTTCTGCAGGACAACCCAAAAGGCAGCGGTGTCCGGATCCTGAGGTGAAGAAGATATGGTAACAGTAATCAACGGTGACGGACTGCTTCTCGGGCGTCTCGCAAGCCTTGTCGCACAGCGTGGGCTTGCCGGCGAAACGATTGCGATTGTCAACGCAGAAAAGGTAATCATCTCCGGAAGCCGTGCACGTGTGCTTGCCAACTACAGGCACAAGGTGGAACGCGGCGCCAGCGGCAACCGCTGGGGACCATTCGTCCCGCGCCGGCCTGACCATCTCATGAAGCGGACGATCCGTGGCATGCTCCCGTACAAACGCCCCCGTGGTGTTGAGGCCATGAAACGCATCAAGTGCTACGTTGGTGTTCCGGTAGAATTTGTCGGAAAAGAGTTAGAAGTGCTGGAAGACGCACACATGAACCGTCTGAACAACCCGGCCCACATCACGCTTGGAGCAGTGAGCACGTTGCTCGGAGCAAAGTTCTAGAGGCGAGTCCCCATGGTAAAGATCATTAACACAAGCGGAAAACGTAAGACTGCGATTGCACGGGCAACCTTAAAGGCAGGCAAAGGTATAATACGGGTCAACTCCGTACCGCTCGAACAGTACGGCTCGGATGTCACCCGGATGAAGATCTCTGAGCCCCTCCTCCTGGTACCCAACGCAGTGCACGGTATCGATGTGACCATCAATGTCGCAGGTGGCGGTGTGATGGGACAGGCAGAGGCGGTCAGGACCGCACTTGCCCGTGGCATCCTCCAGTGGCATAACGAACCCCGGATCAAGGATATCTACCTTACCTATGACAGGACTCTCCTTGTCAACGACTCGCGGCAGAAAGAAGCGAAAAAGCCGCACGGTTCCGGAGCCAGGGCAAAGTTCCAAAAGTCTTATCGTTAAGATAACAGATATGATGAAAGGTTAAATTTATGATACCCGTACGATGTTTCACATGTGGAAAACCGATTTCCACTGCGTGGGAAGAGTTCAGGCAGAGGCGGGAGAAAGGCGAGGATCCAAAACAGATCCTTACCGATCTTAATATTTCCCGGTACTGCTGCAGGCGCATGCTGCTGACACATAAAGTGATCATAGACGAGCTCAACCCTTACCAGTAGATTGACTATATGAACGAGGGGTCGTAGGGTAGCCTGGACCATCCTATTGCGTTCGGGACGCAGTGACCTGAGTTCGAATCTCAGCGACCCCATATTTCAAAAAACCAGTAAAACCATCATTTTGAGGAAGAACAATGCAGACGCAGACATACTCCCGGTATGAACGGGCAAGGATCATTGGAGCAAGGGCTCTGCAGATATCAATGGGGGCTCCGTTACTTGTAACGACGACACGGATCGATCCGCTTGAGATCGCCATCGAGGAATTCAACAACCACACCATCCCCATTACGGTAAAGAGGAAATAGAATACGTATGACGACCATAGAGGTTATCGAACTGCGGACGATCCTGGACAGCCGGGGTAATGCGACCGTCGAGGCGGACGTGTACACGGCGAATGGTTTTGGAAGGTCTGCAGCGCCCAGCGGTGCCAGCACCGGGGCCTTTGAGGCAAAAGTCAAGCCGCCACGAGAAGCGGTAGATTATGCCTACCAGAATGTGCTTCCCGCACTTATCGGCATGGATGCGTGTGACCAGGAAGGCTTCGATGAACAGCTCCGCGATATTGACGGGACTGCCGATTTCTCGGAGATCGGGGCGAATATTGCAGTAGCACTATCTCTTGCAAATGCCAAGGCAGCAGCATCATCTATGGACATGCCGCTCTTCCGATACCTTGGCGGAGCCTTTGTCAAGGAAATGCCTCTTCCCTTAGGCAACATCATAGGCGGTGGGGCACACGCGGCAAACTCGACAGAGATCCAGGAATTCCTTGTCGTACCCGGTGGTGCTGCCGATGCAGAAGAGGCGGTATTTGCCAATGCTGCAGTCCACCGGCATGTCAGGGAACTCTTAAAGAAGAACGGAAAATCCTGCGGCAAGGGTGATGAGGGTGCGTGGGCACCGCAGATTGACGATGCCCTCGCATTTGAGCTCATTGCCGAGGCGACCGGACTTGTCGCTGACGAACTGAATGTAGAAGTCGACATGGGTATTGATGTTGCGGCAAGCCAGATGTGGACCGGTGATGGATACAAGTACCGCAACCGTATGCGCACCACTGAAGAGCAGATCGCATACATTGCCGAGCTGGTCGATACCTACAACCTTGTCTATGTTGAAGATCCCCTCTTTGAGGATGACTTCGACGCCTTTTCAGAGCTCAACCGCCAGATCGGAGATCGTTGCCTGCTCTGCGGGGACGACATCTTTGTGACACAGGTTGAGCGCATCGCGCAGGGCATCGAGATGGATGCCGCAAACTGCGTGCTCATAAAACCCAATCAGGTGGGAACCCTCACTGATACATATGATGCAGTGCGACTCGCCCACACCCACGGTCTGGATACGGTGATGAGTCACCGGTCCGGCGAAACTACCGATACGACAATCGCCCACCTTGCAACCGCGTTCTCCTGCGTTTTCTTAAAATGCGGAGCGGTTGGCGGAGAACGCATTGCCAAATTAAACGAACTGATACGCATAGAGGAACAGCTATGACACCTGTAAATGAAATGGAAATCGAATTAAAAGAGCCACTCATCCCCGTCGAAGAGTACCTTGCAGCCGGTGTCCACATCGGCACCCAGCAGAAGAGCAAAGATATGAAAAAGTTCATCTACCGCGTCCGCGGCGATGGACTGTATATCCTTGATATCCGCGAGACCGATGCCCGGATCAAGACTACAGCCAAGTTCTTAAACCAGTTTGAGGCACCCAACATCCTCGTGGTTACCTCCCGCCAGTACGGCCAGTACCCGGCAAAGAAGTTCGCCGACACTCTTGGTGCAATGTCTGCCACCGGCCGCTTCATTCCGGGACTTATGACCAACCCCGTTCTCTCTGAATACATCGAGCCATCCGTAGTTGTTGTCACTGATCCGATCGGAGATGCACAGGTGATCAACGAGGCAGTCCAGTGCGGTATTCCCGTTGTCGCACTCTGCGACACCAACAACATGACCAGGTTTGTTGATCTGGTCATCCCGACCAACAACAAGGGCAGAAAGGCGCTTTCCATGATCTACTTCCTGCTCACCCGTGAGATGCTCCGGCTCCGTGGTATCTCGACAGCACTCACCTCCGAGGACTTCGAAACTGAGTTCTGATCAGTTCACCTTTTTTTAAGGTGACCGATCGTTAGATATAATAGTTCGACCAGAGGGTTGATCCGATGAAGATGCGTACATGCGCAGTAGCCGGCATGTTTTATCCGCGGGATCCCTCTCATCTGGAACAGCTGCTTGAGAAATACTTCTCAGGCACCCGGGTGGAGGGTGCACCTCTGGGAATTGTATCGCCCCATGCAGGATATATCTATTCTGGTCAGGTGGCAGCCCATGCGTTCGGTACGATCGCCCCTGGTTTTTCCGGTACCTTTGTGGTGATTGGCCCCTCCCATCGCGGGTATATCAGCTGTGTTTCTGCAGTTCCCTGGGAAACGCCGCTTGGTGTGATTGATACTGACACCGGGTTTGTCGAGTCGCTTGATATGGAGATCGATGAATTGTCTCAAAAGGATGAGCACTCGTTAGAAGTGCAGATGCCGTTGATCAAGTACCGGTTCCCGCGAGCCCGGATTGCCCCGATCATGATGGGATCGCAGGATTATGCGAGCGCAATCCGACTTGCAGAAAAGATTGAGGCTGCAGTCCGGCTGACAAAGCGGGATATCCGGATCGTAGCCTCCAGCGACTTTTCGCACTATGTGCCCGAAAAAAAGGCGAAATCTGACGATCTCTATGTGATAGAACCCTTAACCACACTCGATACGCTGGAGTTCTACCGGCGGATTGAGGAGCGACACGTAACTGCGTGCGGGTATGGCCCGATCACCGCCATGGTGACGGCCTGCAGCAGACTTGGGGCGAAATCGGCAAAGCTTATCCGGTATGCGACGAGCGGGGATGTGACAGGTGACACCCGTGAAGTCGTTGGGTATGCAGCCATTACGGTGATATAGGTTGGCAACGTGGAGTGCACCGGGCAAGGTTTTCTTGTTTGGTGAGCATGCAGTAGTGTATGGGAAGCCCGGCATAGCCATGGCCATAAAGCCCCGGGTGTTTGTCACGGTAAGAAACACCAAGCGTCCCCAGCGGGCGAAATCCGCATACATTGACGGGTGTTTCGAGGCTCTGGGCGTGATGGGCAGTGTCTACATCAACTCTCAGATCCCAAGCTCTTCCGGTCTGGGCTCATCAGCAGCAGTCACGGTTGCCACACTGTCTGCCATCAACGATGAATTCACCCTGCACAAAACCCGGGAAGATATCGCTGACATGGCCTTTGAGATCGAAAAGACCGTGCAGAAAGGACGGGCAAGCCCCACAGATACGACCGTCTCTGCTTACGGGGGGATCGTTCTTATCAGTGGCGGGTCACGGAGGAGACTGCCCCCGCAGAACATCCATCTGGTGATTGGGGACTCGCTCGTCTCCCACAGCACCTCAAAGATGGTGGAGCAGGTGAGCGAACTCAAGAATAAGCACCCCAATATCGTCAACCCCGTTCTCGATGCGATCGAAGGTGTGAGCATGAGCGCGATCCATCATCTCAATAATCCCAAAGAACTGGGAAAATACATGAACATGAACCATGCACTGCTCGAAGTGCTGGGGGTTGGGCATCCGCAGCTCGGAAAGATGGTGCTTGCTGCACGAGCGGCAGGGGCCTTCGGGGCGAAGATCACGGGTGCCGGTGGGGGAGGCTGTATGATCGCGCTCTGCCCCAAACCTATCAAACACCGGATTGCCAGTGCAATTGAGGCGTGTGATGCACGGGTGATCATTACCGGCATAGACACGGAAGGGGCACGCAAGGAGAAGAATGTCTGACCGCTTGATTTTAAAATTGGGCGGAAGCGTAATCACTGATAAGAGTGCCGACTGTGCGATCAACCGCGATCAGCTGGTATCCATTGCCAGGGCGATTGCCCGTGCACGAACGGATGGCATTGTGATCATTCACGGTGCCGGATCCTGTGGGCATCCCGAAGCGAAGCGGTACCACCTTGATGTCGGTGTGGTAACAGGGCAGAATGAGGGGATCTATGTCACCCACCGGGCAGTCAGCCGGTTGAACGAGGAGGTTGTTGCCACCCTCCGCGGGCAGGGGGTTGCTGCAATCGGGGTTCATCCCCTTCACACCGCGATTGCGGACAATGGCAGGCTTGTTAACTTTGAATGCAGGCATCTCGAAACGATGCTTGATCTCGGGATGGTCCCTGTGATCCACGGTGACGTGGTGATGGACCTTTCAAAAGGAGCCTGTATCGTATCGGGCGATCAGCTCGTGCGGTATCTCGCGGTTGGATTAGGTATCCGCCGCGTGGGGCTCGCCACCGATGTACCGGGAGTGCTGGATGAAGGGGGGGTTGTTTCCGAAATTACCCGGGATACTATACCAACTCTCCGCATCGGCAACTCGATGCATACCGATGTCACCGGTGGAATGAGAGGCAAGATCAATGAACTGCTCGAACTCGCAGATGCGGGGATCGGGTCAGATATATTTCATGTCTCGCGGGTGGCAGACTTCCTTGCAGGTGCTGCACACGGCGGGACAACAGTCAGGGGAAATACAGCATGAGTGACAAAAAGCGGTTTACCTCCTCGCGCAAGCTCGATCACCTGCGCATCTGTGCAGAGGAAGCAGTCGAGAGCGGGGATGCCGGGTTTGGCGGTATCAGGTTTGTGCACAATGCACTGCCGGAGTGTGACATGGGGTCCATCGATCTCTCGACCCGGTTCCTAAACCACTCGTTCTCATCCCCCCTGTTCATCTCGGCAATGACCGGTGGTCACCCGGGAACAAAAGACGTGAACGCCCGGCTTGCACGGGCAGCAGAACGCTTCGGGGCCGGCATGGGTGTCGGTTCCCAGCGTGCAGCGCTGGAGAACCCCAGACTCGACGATACGTTCTCGATCGTGCGGGATGAGGCGCCCCATGCATTCCTGGTTGCAAACCTTGGGGCAGTCCAGATCCGTGACCATGGGATTGAATGGGCGGAGCGTGCTGTCTCGATGATCGAGGCGGATGCACTGGCGATCCACCTGAATTTCCTCCAGGAAGCGATCCAGCCGGAAGGCGATCATAACGCGATCGGCTGCTTTGCGGCAATTGAGGCGCTCTGCCGGGAATTCAAAACACCGGTCATAGTAAAAGAGACCGGCTGTGGCATCTCTGCGGCAACAGCCCGGCAGTGCTGGGGTGCAGGTGTCAGTGCGATCGATATCGGTGGCTGGGGCGGAACGTCCTGGGCTGCTGTAGAGAGCGTACGGGCAGACGAGAGTAAAAATGCAAAAGACCGGGCCCTTAAGGCCTTAGGGCAGGACTTCTGCTGTTGGGGCATTCCCACGGTAGTGAGTCTTGCAGAAGTGCTTGCTACGGGCAGCCCGGTGATTGCTTCCGGCGGAATCAGGAGCGGTCTTGATGTAGCAAAGGCGCTCGCGCTCGGGGCAGATCTTTGTGGGATGGCTCTTCCCCTGCTCAAACCCGCGATGGAAAGCGACGAAGCACTCGGTAACGCAATCGATGTGATACACCAGCAGCTTATGGTCACCATGTTTTTGACCGGCTCTGCACGGGTATCCGCACTTAAGAAAGCCCCTATGTATCTTACCGGAATGACACGCCAGATGATCGATAAGGACAATCCGGCGCGTATCAAGCGATAATCTCATCAAACCGGGGAATTCTTCAGGCAGAATAACATACAGAACAGTAAGGAGATAAAAAAATGGATATAGAAATTATTGCAGTGGGCGGATACGACGAGGTCGGGCGGAATATGACCGCCGTCCGCTGCGGAAAGGAAATTGTCATATTTGACATGGGACTCCGGCTGGACCAGATAATGATCCACGAGGATGCGGAAATCGAGAATATGCACTCCCTTGACTTAATCAAGATCAAGGCGATACCGGACGATACCATGATGAATGGGATCGAAGGGACGGTCAAAGCGATCGTCTGCTCACACGGGCACCTCGACCACATCGGGGCCATCCCGAAACTGGCACACCGGTACAATGCCCCGATTATTGCAACCCCGTATACGACTGAACTGATCCGTCAGCAGATCTCCGGTGAGCAGAAGTTCGGTGTGAACAACAAACTCTTTGCACTCAGGGCCGGCCAGCGTTACACGCTCTCCCAGAACCTGGTGCTCGAGTTCGTCCGCACGCAGCACTCGATCATCGACACTGTGACTCCGGTGCTACACACACCGCACGGTGCGATCGTCTATGCATGTGATTTCAAGCTCGACCGGACACCGGTCATTGGTGAACCGCCTGACTTTGCCCGCTTCCGCCAGATTGGCAAGGAAGGAGTGATCGCCCTTATCGTGGAGAGCACCTACATCGATCGCCCGGGCAGGTGCCCGAGCGAACGCATTGCCCGTGATCTCGTACGAAACGTCATCACCAGTTACGAGGACGACAAGAATGCAATTATCGTCTCTACCTTCTCTTCCCACATTGCCCGTGTCAAAACGATCGCAGAATGTGCACACGAGATCGGAAGAAAACCGGTGCTTCTCGGCAGGTCCATGGAAAAATACTCTGTCACTGCAGAACAGATGAAACTCTGCTCGTTTCCTGAGACTACCAGTGTCTTTGGGAACCGCAGGACCGTAGACCGGCAGATGCGCAGGATGATGAAGGATGGAAAAGAACAGTTCCTGCCGATCGTTACCGGGCACCAGGGCGAACCGGGCTCCATTCTCACCCGCCTTGCTGTCGGAGATACTCCCTACCAGTTGTCCAAGGGTGACAAGGTGGTCTTCTCGGCAAACGTGATCCCCAACCCCATGAACTTCGGCCAGCGCTACATGATCGAGCAGCACCTCCGGCATGCAGGTGCACGCATCTTTGAAGATCTGCACGTATCCGGTCATGCTTACCGTGAGGATCATTATGAGTTCATTCAGCTCCTCAACCCGCAGCACATCATCCCTGCCCACGGGCACCTGAAGATGACGGCCGGCTACACGGACTTTGCCACGGAAATGGGGTACACCGCCCAGTCCACGGTCCATATGCTGAAGAACGGGCAGCGGGTCAAGATCAATTAACAAGAGGGTGCTTAAATGTCGGAACTTTCCCCGTACCTGGAATCGGTTGCAGCGCATATTGACCGCATGATCGACCGGTATTTCGTTGACACGGTGGGTGAACTGAACAAGGCTTCAGCCCATCTTCTCGCAGCCGGAGGTAAACGACTCCGTCCCGCTGTCGTCATGCTGGCGGCAGATGCAGTAAAACGCGGAAGCTCCGAAGATCTTATGCATGCGGCACTCGCGCTCGAGATCACGCACACGTTCACGCTCATCCACGATGATATCATGGATGACGACAACCTGCGCCGGGGTGTCCAGACGGTACACACAAAATGGGATATGCCTACCGGTATCCTCGCCGGCGACGTGCTCTATGCCCGGGCGTTTGAGTATATCTGCATGGCAAAAGCCCGAGATGAGGCAAAAGTCCGTTCAGTAACCATGCTCGCCCGTGCCTGTGCCGACATCTGTGCGGGTCAGCACATGGACATGTCCTTTGAACGCCGCAATGATGTGGACGAGTTCGAGTACATCGAGATGGTCAGGAAAAAGACCGGGGTGCTCTATGCTGCTGCGGCCGGGATCGGCGGCATTCTTGCCGGGGGTAACGCTCCGCAGGTAAAAGCCCTCTATAACTTCGGGCTGAATACCGGCATTGCCTTCCAGATACAGGATGATTTGATTGACCTGCTCACCCCTTCCGAGAAGAGTGGCAAAGACCAGGCTTCTGACCTGCGGGAAGGCAAGCAGACGCTCATCATGATCAAGGCCCGGGAGAAGGGCGTTGATCTGCAAAAATACCGGCGTGATCTTTCGAAAGCCGATATCGATGCAGCGATAAAAGAACTCACCGATGCCGGCGTGATCGATGAGGTCAAAAAGATGGCAGCAGATCTTGTGGCTGCCAGCAACAAGCATCTCTCCCTGCTCCCCCCCTCAAAAGAACGCCAGCTCTTAATGGACATCGGCGAATTTTTTGTTACCCGGAGTTATTAAAAATGGCCGGGGATGATCCAAAAGAGCTCCTTTTTCTATGTGCACTCCAGAATGCCGTGAAACACGGCGGTGTCCCCCAGAGCGGGGCCGTTATCGGCATGGTGATGGGTGCGCATCCGGAACTGCGGAGCAGGGCCAAGGAAGTATCTGCGTTTGCAAAGGAAGCGATCGCTGATGTCGCGGTGCTCTCTCCTGAAGAACGGGTGACCACCCTGCAAACCCGTGCACCCGGGATGTTTGCGGCACTCTCCGAGAAGCACGAGCACAAGAAAGTGCTGCCGGATCTTGAAGGAGCCGAAAATGGTGTAGTGATGCGGTTCGCTCCCAATCCTTCCGGCCCCCTCCATATCGGGCATGCCCGTGCTGCGGCGCTCAATGACGCGTACATCAAACAGTACGGCGGGCGCTATATCCTGCGTATTGAGGATACTGATCCCAAGCGGGTCGATCCTGAAGCCTATGAGATGGTGGTCGAGGACCTCAAATGGCTTGGGCTTGGCATCACCGACACCGTGACCCAGAGCGATCGCCTGCACTTGTACTATGAGCTCTGCACGCAGCTGATCGGGCGGGGTGGGGCCTATGTCTGCACGTGTGACAACGAGCAGTTCAAGGAGCTCAAGAATAAAAAGATTGCCTGCCCGTGCCGGGACCAGTCCGTGGAAACAAACTTTGTGCTCTGGGATAAGATGCTCACCCACGGGTTTAAGGAGGGCGAGGCATCGGTTAGGATCAAGACCGACCTGCTCCATCCCGATCCGGCAATGCGGGACTTCCCGGCATTCCGTATCCTTGACGCCCCTGCCCACCCGAAAGTTATTGCGCATGTCTACCCGCTGATGAACTTCTCCGTGGTGGCCGATGATCACCTGCTCGGGGTCACCCATGTGATCCGGGGCAAGGATCATATTGCAAACACGAGACGCCAGCGTTACATCTACGATCATTTCGGCTGGAAGGTGCCGGTATACCGGCACTATGGCCGGATGGGCATTGAAGGAGTCGTGCTCTCCACCTCTCAGATGCGGCTGGGCATCAATGACGGCACGTATACCGGTTGGGATGACATCCGGCTCGGCACGCTACGGGCGCTCGCCCGCAGGGGGATCAGTCCCGAAGCGGTCAGGAATGCGATGCTTGCCATTGGTATCGGAGATACGGATATCTCATTCTCGTGGGACAATCTCTATGCCGAGAACCGGAAGATTGTTGATCCGGTGGCAAACCGGTACTTCTTTGTTGCAGATCCCGTGACCATTGTAATCCATGCAGCTCCGCATCTGACAACCCATGCACTGCTACACCCCGCCGATGAGAAGCGGGGAGTGCGGACGCTCGTTTTCACCGGTGCCGTCTCCATCCCTGCGGCGGAACTGGAACGAAAAGACAGGGCCATGTTCCGGCTCAAGGATCTGTTCAATGTCACGGTGGAGCGCGATCGTGGCAGGCCGCATCTTACCTATGCCGGCGATTCGCTGGCCGATGCCCGGGCGGCAAAGGCCCCGATCATCCAGTGGCTGCCTGTTGCAGACCAGATTCCCTGCACGCTGCGCACGCAGGAAGGGGATATTGCCGGCGTATGCGAACCTGCTGTACGTTCAGAGCTTGGGAAGGTTATCCAGTTCGAACGCGTCGGGTTTGTGAAGATTGATGCTGTGAACGATTCGGGGATTGTCGCGTATTACACGCACAAGTGAAAATTTTGCAGGATTACGTTCTCTTTTTTTTAAAGAAAGACACAATCGAAAAATTGATCCGGATCAATCAAACCTTGATTCTGAAAATTCGCGCCTTGTCCTTGAACTGTTCAAAGAGATCAATGAAGAGTTCCACCAGACGATCGTGATGGTCTCGCATGAAGACTGGCACAAGGACTACTTCCACCGGATCATCCGGCTTAAAAATTGGCAGGATCATCAGCGATGGGACAAATGGATCATCAGCACATTAGTGGGTGAATGCAGAATCCTGCACTTTTTTTTGGTTCCAGGTTCAAAGTACTTCTAACATCACTGTTGCCATGGACGATACCCCTGTTGAAAAAATAATCCGTTCCCGCCGCCGGACCATCGCTCTCGTCATCACTCCGGACGGGCACCTGATCGTGCGAGCCCCGCTCAAGGCACCGGCTGCTTTGATCAATACGTTCGTGAAGGAGAAGAGCGGCTGGATCAAAAAGAAGATCGGGGAGATAAAACAGCGGCCCGCAGCTACGGTGCACGCATACGAGGAGGGTGAGACCTTCCTCTATCTCGGGCGTGTATACCCGCTTCATATCGTTAAAAGCGAAAACGGGGCCATTGAACGCACTGACCGGTTGTGCGTATGCCGGTCGCTGCTTCCCGATATCCGGAACCGGCTGAAACGCTGGTATATGGAGGAAGCACGTAAAGAGATCCACGCCCGCTGCATGTGGTTTTCGATGATGACCGGTTATAACCCGACATCGATCCGCATCACGGATGCCCGCCAGCGCTGGGGATCCTGCACCCACAAGGGGGGGCTCAATTTCAGCTGGCGTCTCATTCAGGCACCGCTCGAAATTGTGGATTATGTTATCGTCCACGAGCTTGTCCATCTCCGGCAGCCCGACCACTCAAAAAAGTTCTGGGCGAAGGTAAAGGAGATGATGCCGGATTATGAGCAGCAGAGAGAATGGCTACGGGAGAATGAACGGTTGCTGAGAATATGATTTTTCTGGGAAATGAACGGGTTTGTTTTCTGTTTTTCTTGTATTGACCCTGCCAATGATAAGAATTTACAGTGCCGGACATTGTGATAATTACAAAACTCTCATCTACAATAACACCCCCGCCGCAATCCCTCCCGCGTAAAGCACCATCGCCACATGGAAGCACGGCAGCACCTTGAGCGTATCATCGGGTGACTTCGTTTTCAGGATAATGACATTTGCGTACAGGAGCAGCACAAGCCCCGATAGGATACCCGCGCGTGCGATCCAGCCAAGCCGGGTCATGAATATGAGAGCTGTTACGGCATGAACTGCGGTAAAACCGGCGATCCAATACGCCGTCCCGTTCATACTAAAAAGGATGGGGATCGTGTTCATCCCCCGTGCCCGGTCATTTGCCACATCGATTAAGTCATTTGCACCGAGGTGGGCCAGTGCAAAAGGATAGAAAAAGGCAAAGTACAGGAGCGCATTTAAGTCCGGGCTGCCGATGCAGAGGTATCCCGCCACCGGGAATAAGGCAAAATCTGTCCTGCCGATGAGTTGTGCAAACGGAAACTTCTGCCCGCGTTTTTCCTCCTGGTAGAAGCACTCGATCGCAAAGCAATAGGCCATGAGAATGAGCACGTAGACCGAATGCGGGGCGGGCAGGGTAAGTATCAGGCATGAAGCGATAGCAGCAAGGATCAGGAAAAGCGCGACGGCACTACGCGGGGAAACGAGTCCGGCCGATAGCGGTCTCGTGCCAAATACCCTCCAGTATTTTGTCAGTTTATCGGTTTCGATATCCTTCCTGTCATACTCGCGATCAATGTAATCATTCAGGACAAGCCCGGCTTCAAACCCGAAAAACCCGATCAGGGCAACCCGCAGGAGGTCAAACCATGCAAATCCCCCGCAGGTAACCGTGGCGAGGAGATACCCGGAGCAGAAGAGCAGGGGCCAGGCAAAGAAGAACTGGAGCCGGGTGAGATCAATATATGCCCGCAGGGTTGCGTTCATTCGATCAGATATGGGAATTTCTCCCAGATACACGCTACGATACTATGTGTGCAAATCCTTTTTCTATGCCTGCACATGTCAATCATCTGTCTGTCGTGCACGTGCTCTCCGTGATACACATACTATTATAAAATGTTCAGGGACAATGTGAACATGTAGGGTATCATGACAGAAACAACTGAAACTTCTGAGGTAATCGCATGCTACACGAGCCTTTTGCCGTGGTGGCTGGTACTGCTGTGGGGACTCCTTTCATTAATTATCGGAATTATGTTCCTTACAACCCCGGGTATAACTACACTACTCCTGATCACCTTCATGGGGGCGTACTGGCTGGTGGGCGGATTTTTCACCCTGTGCAGTCTCACAGTCGATAAGTCCAACATGGGACTGAAGATCTTTTTAGCAGCGGTAAATATCTTTGCCGGCATGCTCATTCTCCTGTACCCCTTGTACAGTACGGTGTTTATCCTCGCATTCTTTGCGATCTTTATTGGTTTCTGGGGATGTTTCATCGGTGCTGCCCACCTGTACCAGGCATTTACTACAAAGGATGCCGGCAACGGTGTGCTGGGAACAATCAGCCTGATCTTTGGTCTCATTATCCTGATTTATCCCCTGTCCGCTGCAGAACTCATACCGTTAATTGTCGGTGTGTTTGCCATTGCGACCGGTATTGCAGCGGTGATTGCGGCATTCCAGGTAAAGAAAATCTCTGCCTCACCTGCTCACGGATAACCTGATTATCCACATTTTTTTTAAGAAACGAACCCGGTATACCGGGATCGACGAAACAACTCCGTATACATCATGCTTTATCCTCAAGATTCCTATAGGAGATGATGGGATCTTTTTTTATCCGCATGGAAACTCCGTCAGATATCAAGGATATTTTCGCTGTGCATAACGATGCTTTTGCGCAGGATGGCGAAGCCCGGCTCGTCAATGCCCTGCGCAATGACGGGGATTTTACCGCGGATCTCTCCCTTGTCGCAGTTCATGATGACCGGATCATCGGGCATGTGCTCTTTCCCCCGATCACCATCGAATCTGCTGATGCAACCCAAAAAAGCGTACCCGCCCGTGCACTGGCACCGCTTGGCGTGGACCCGGCGTTCCAGTGCCTGGGTGTCGGAGCTGCCCTTCTAAAAGAAGGACTCAACACCTGCCGTCATCTCGGGCACAGTGCCGTTATAGTGGTCGGCCATCCGGGTTATTATCCCCGGTTCGGGTTCTCCACAGCCCGGAACTTTGGGATCACTGCCCCCTTCCCCTGTCCGGATGAGGCGTTCATGGCGATTGAACTGGAACCCGGTGCGCTCGATGGCGTGCACGGGATGGTCCGGTACCCCCCCGCGTTCGATGCAGAGGGCGCCCATCAGGGATAAGAGAAAAAATCTCCTTTTAGATGATGGATAATGAGACCCATCTGTTTTCTTTGTTCCGTTTCCACCAGAGTGAATATACCCTTCACCACACAAGCTGTACAGTACGAGGGGATAAAAAAACGAGAGGACTTAGCAGTACAGGATTTGGCAATACTCTTGCAGGATTCACCAGTGATGCAGGTATTCCTACTCATGTTGAGCCACTGGATCCAACGGAACCGGCACTTAAGAAATACACCAATGAGTTCTGGACGTCCCGCCAGCGTCAGGCATCTTCCATTCATGAGATTTCATATCGTGCCTGTTTCAAGCCCCAGCTCCCCCGGTTCTTCATCAATCTCCTGACAAAAAAAGGAGATATCGTATATGATCCTTTCAGCGGCAGGGGGACAACCGTAATAGAAGCGGGGCTATCCGGGCGCAATGCAATCGCAAACGATGCAAATCCCTTATCCCGTATCATGACCGAGCCCCGGTTCTTTCCCCCGGATTATCAGGCAGTAGAGAAACGGCTTTTGTCTATTCCGCGTGAGAACAGCCCGGCCGATATTGACCTGTCGATGTTCTATCATCCCGATACCGAGAAGGAGATCATTTCCCTGCGACAATACCTGCTGGAACGACACGCTGCTTCCCGGGATGACATGACCGATCGCTGGATTGCGATGGTTGCGACCAACCGCCTGACCGGGCATTCGCCCGGTTTCTTCTCCGTCTATACTCTTCCCCCTAACCAGGCGGTATCCCAGCGGAGCCAGCAGCGGATCAACATAAAACGCAATCAGACTCCGGAGTACCGCGACACACACCGGATCATCCTGAATAAGACAAAAAGCCTGCTGCGCAGTCTTACCCCCGATGAGCAGAAGAACCTGAACCATGCAGGTAAAAACACCCGCCTTTTGACCGGGGACTCACGGGCTACCCCGGAAATTCTTAACGATTCCGTGCAGCTTACTGTCACGTCACCCCCGTTTCTCGATATTGTACAGTATAAGGAAGACAACTGGCTACGCTGCTGGTTCAATGGCCTTAATGACACAGAGATTGGGAACCGGATCACGATGGCAAGAACGGTGGAGGCCTGGTCTGCGGTGATGGGTGCGGTGTTCCATGAGCTCTACCGCATCACCCGCCCCGGAGGATATGTCGCTTTTGAAGTGGGAGAGGTGCGGAAGCGGTCGATCCGGCTGGAAGAGCATGTTGTACCGCTGGGGATCTCAGCGGGATTTGTGTGTGAATGTGTGCTGATCAACCAGCAGACCTTTACCAAGACCTCTAACATCTGGGGCGTGGATAACATGGCATCCGGTACCAACACAAACAGGATCGTCATTTTCTCTAAAAATGCATAAGGTGAATTATCCTCCGTTCAGTACAGACGGGTCAGATTTCAGAACCGGATAACCGTAATTTTCCATGTGCCGTATTATTCTCACACCGTGCCATTCCCACGGCGTAAAAAAAGCACGCCTTAAGTATCCCCACCACCAATAGATATGCATGGTCACCCGTATCAGGCGGTATGCGCAGATCGCGGATGTGCTGGGCCAGTACGGCTTCAGTATCGGGCTTGAAAAGTTATTCCCCGGCCGAGCCCGGTTCCGGCTCCTCTCATCCGGGAAAGCCCCGGAGTCATCTACCATCTACGAGCGGATGCGGCTCACACTTGAGGATCTGGGCCCGACCTTTGTAAAGTTCGGGCAGATCATGAGTACAAGGACGGAACTGCTGCCGCCCGAGCTGATCGAAGAGCTCAAAAAACTGCAGGACCATGCAAAGCCCATCCCGTTTTCTGAAGTGCGGGCGGTGATTGAAGAGAACTGCCCGGATTTTTTCGACATGTTCTGCGAGATCGAAGAAACGCCAGTTGCTTCCGCTTCTATCGGACAGGTTCACCGCGCTATCCTCAAAGACGGGACTAAAGTGGCCGTAAAGATTCAGCGCCCGGGTATTGGCGAGATCATAGAGACCGATATCACGATCCTCAAATCCATGGTAGAACGGATCGAGACGGTGTTTCCAGAGACCCGGATCTATAATCCCTCAGGCATGGTGGAAGATTTCGCCCACCAGATCGTAAAGGAACTTGATTACACCCGTGAAGCCCGCAATGTCGAGCGGATGGCCCGGAACTTCCGGGATGTCCCCGGCATACGGTTCCCGAAAATTTACTGGGAATTTACTACTCCTCAACTGATGGTGATGGAATTTATTGAGGGTGTCAGGATTGATAACCCCGAAGCGATCACCGAAATGGGACTGGATCCCCATGAAATAGGGGTGCGGGGATTCCATGCCTATCTCAAGATGATCTTCGAGGATGGTTTTTTCCACGGGGATCCGCACCCGGGTAATTTGTTTATCACTGCGGAAGGAGACATAGTCTTTCTGGATTTCGGGATTGTGGGGATCTTACGGCCTGAGAAACGGCAGAATTTTATCAACCTCCTCTTTGCACTGGTTACCGATGATATCGAGATGATGCTCCGGTCCCTTGAGGGTTTTGGGATTGTCATTGCCGAAGAGGACCGGGAGGCATTGCGGGATGATCTCTATATAATGATGCACGATTTCGGTGGCGGGGACGAGGTATCGCAACTGAACTTCAAGCTTGTTGTAACCGAGCTCACCGAATCGATGCGCCGCTACCGGCTCAAAGTGCCCCTAAACCTGATGCTGCTCTTAAAGGTCTTCATGATGGTTCTCGACATCGGCGTCCACCTTGACCCGAAGTTCAACCTGGGAAAAGAGGTCACACCCTACTTAATGAAACTTGCCGATACCAACACCCTCTCTGCCGGTTATATCAAACGGGCATCCACCTCGCTGCTTGATGGTGTCGACGCCTTGCTGGATATGCCCCGGAATCTCAACCTGATGCTGCGGCGTTTGTCTACGGGGACGTTCAAACTTGAGATTGTGGACACCGATATCCAGAAACTCCAGATGTCACTCGATAAGGCCAGCGATAAACTGATGATCGGGATGGTTGTCGCCTCGCTTGTTGTCGGATCTTCCCTGGTTCTCCAGTCCTCTTCGTTCGTTCTGCCAAAGGAGGTCTCATGGATTGCGATCCTGGGGTATACCGCTGCGGTGCTGGTCGGTTTCTATGCTATCTACCATGTCATCTTCTTAAAATTCCGTATGGAACGGTAACCTTCCGGTTACTTTTCCCTCTTGCTGTTCGCCCGGATAATCTCCCACGCCCCCACTTTTTCTGCAAGGGTATACCGGGTGTTTGCAGGGCTCGTTGATGGCAGAATATGGTTTTCTATGGCCGGTGGCATATTCATCCTGCGGTAGTATCGGCCGGCCGCAGTTCCGTTCAGCACGATGAGCCGCACTGTGGGGTGTGCGGTGAGGAACCAGCTGATATCATTGAAGACCGGTTCCCTTATCTTATCATCCGCACTCCCTCTCCTTTTACAGGATTGGACTACATCCCAGAGTGCGATATGGTGCCCGGTAAGGTACTCTATCCGTTCCCGGTACGGGAGCAGGTGTTCGATGGCAAACAGCGCATCCATTATCTTCCAGAAATGGTTCTGCGGGTTGCCGTAATACTCGCTGTGCCGGAGTGATTGTATGCTGGGAAAACTGCCGAGGATGAGAACCCGTGGAAAGTCACCGGTCACCGGAAGAAAACCTGCCGGGGTAGCCGCAGGGGAACTGGTTCTGCACAGATCGGCCATAGTTAAGAATACTAAAAAAAACCAGAAAAAATCAGGGTTCTTTAAAATACAGATTGCAGTGGCACTGACCCTGCTTTGCGACTTCCTCTTTATGGAATATGCAGGGACATTCGATTGCCCGGTCCTTCTCCTCGTCACCACTACGGAGGCGGCAGGGACAGTAGGGTCGGCCGAACTTTTTCTTATTTCGCACCAGTCCCTTGATCACGGTCATGAGCTGCTTCTCATCGGTGTTGAGTGTCCAGCCGTGTTTATGCGCATAGCCTTTTGCCCATTTGAGCATATCAGCATGCTCTGCACTTTCATCTATCATGGTATCTGACCGTAATATTTCCTGTACCGATAGTTTGTGTATTCGAGACGTTAGTCTTTGCGCTCAATGAACCGGATCCTCGTGCCGAAGAGCGGTTTTTCAGATATCCTGAAATATCTCTCCTGCATGCAGTTCCCGCTCAGGCAGATCATACTTAAGTGAGACCGGGATAGCGGGTAGACTTTTCACTCCTCATTGTTCTTCTCTTCACCGCTTCTGTGTTGACTTTGTGATCCGCTGTGCCACCCGGTTGTAGGTTGCCATGACATCACCCTTGTTTAACCGGTACACATCCTTGTCCAGCGACTCTCCGCTCTTTGAGTCCCAGAGCCGCATCGAGTCCATGCTGATCTCATCACCAAGGCAGATCGTTTTTCCCTGCCTGCCGAACTCGATCTTGAAGTCCACAAGGGTGATGCCCTGTGCTGCGAGAAGATCAAAAAGAAGCCGGTTCACATCCAGTGCAATCTTTTTGATCTTTTTGAGTTCTGCCGGAGTGGCGAGTTTGAGGGCGATAATCAGATCGTCATTGAGCATGGGATCATGCCGTGCATCATCCTTGTAGTCGATCACGATGATCGGAGGATCGAGTTTTGTTCTCTCTTTGAACGGGTAGTTCCTCACAATGGAACCGGCAGCGATGTTGCGCACGATCACTTCGAGCGGGATCATATCGAGTTCGCGCACAATCATGTGGCGGGGATCTATCATGCTGACAAAATGGGTCTTTACCCCGTTCTTTCCGAGATAGTCAAAGAGGAATGCCGAGACTTCCGCATTGTAGCTGCCCTTGTTCCTGAGCACATCTTTCTTTCCGCCATCAAATGCGGTGATGTCGTCACGGAACTCGACAATGAGTTTCCCATCCACATCGGTACGATATACCGATTTTGCCTTACCGGCGTACAGGAGATTTTTCTGCTTCACGGTCCACTGCTCCTTAGCTTAACTGTTTGGGCGAGCCGGTTTATTAGATGTTGCAAATCAGGGTGGTACCATCCCCGCTCAATATACTGCGGGTAGATGCAGAGTCGTTCTTTTAGTTCGGCCTCTCCGGCAATGGTTTTGAGTTCTTCGATCGCTGGCCACGGGTGTTCGGGATTTACATAATCGATGGTGAGCGGTGAGACGCCACCCAGATCGTCCACCCCGCACGGGATGAGGGATGCGGCATCGATCAGGTTGGGGGGGATCTGGATCGCGATGTCACGTGGCAGGATGTCGCGCGCCATCCGGATCGTTTTACAAATTTCATCGGTAGTGGGGATTGGCTGACCTGCCATGGGTGTGCCGGGTTTGGGGCAGAAGTTCTGGATGATGATCTCCTGGATGTGCTTATAACGCCGGTGAATATCGCGGATTGCGTAAAGGGATTCTTCCCGGTCCGCCATAGTTTCACCAATGCCAAGAAGCAGGCCGGTAGTGAACGGGATTTTGAGTTTTCCTGCATCTTCAATCATACCAAGCCTCACTTCCGGCTCCTTGCCCTTCGATGTTGCATGAGCCGGGATCCGCGCTGTGGTCTCGAGCATGAGTCCCATACTGGCATTCACTGTACGCAGGTGCTCCATCTCCTCGGACGTGAGTATGCCCGCGTTCGTGTGCGGAAGGACCCCGTATTCGATGCTCTTTCTGCACATCGCCTC
Source organism: Methanoregula sp. (assembly GCA_030651815.1). Lineage (GTDB taxonomy): Archaea > Halobacteriota > Methanomicrobia > Methanomicrobiales > Methanospirillaceae > Methanoregula. The sequence continues at coordinate 3,633 of JAUSBW010000136.1, read as the reverse complement.
ACAATAATCGAGAATAGTGGTATAGCCCAGTGGTTCGAGATACTGCTGAAATCCCGGCTCCTCCTCCGGGCGCTCGCCGAAGGTGAAGAGTGCCTCTGTGCATCCCATGGCCGCACCATGACGTAGTGTCTTTTCGACGTCCTCTTTTGCCATCAGGCAGCCGTCCCTGACAGGGGTCCGGAAACAACAGTACCCGCACCGGTTCCGGCACACCGTAGTAAGCGGTAAAAAAACATTTTTTGAGAAGGTGATGACCCGGTGCTGCATGAACAATGATGTTTTTATTAGCTATTGAAAGTTAATGCCATGTAACGATAAACCATATTGCCGGAGATCCAATAAAGGGTAAGCATAAAGTACTGCACAGTGCATAGTTGACAATACTTGCAAAACAGGCAATATGCAATCAACATCGTTGGTGTGGGTGGGGATGTCGGAACGAGATAACGAATCTGGTGAGGCCAAAAACGCGGCTGAACGTGATGGCGGAATAAGCCCCCCGGTTGAACAGACACAAGCCGATCTGAAAAGAGCGCTGGAGTTTGCGTTAAAGAAACTTCAGATTGTCGGGAGCGTGACCCGGCATGATGTGCTTAACCAGCTGACGGCCGTTGTCGGGTACAACGAATTGCTCAGCATGATGGTGGAAGACTTAAAACAGCGGTCATTTATTGAAAAGGAGAAGCAGGCGATCGATAAGATCCGTCGTCAGTTTAAGTTTGCCAAGGATTACCAGAATATTGGCGTTGAACCTCCCCACTGGCAGTTGTTAAAGGATGTGATACACCGGGCGATTGAGGAAGCTGATCTAAAAGGGATCCGGGTTACTGATCTCACCGGAGGCGCATCGGTGTATGCCGACTCCCTCTTTGAAAAAGTCTTCTCAAACCTGTTCGAAAACACCCTGCGTCACAGTATATCCGCCTCAGAGATCCTTATGTCCGTGAGCCGTAAGGATACCGGGGTTGTGCTCGTTGTGGAAGATAATGGAACGGGCATACCTGTGGACGAGAAGACCAAGGTGTTCGAGCGCGGTTATGGAAAAGGAACCGGCTGGGGTTTATTCCTTGCCAGAGAGATCCTTCTGTTCACCGGTATGACGATCGCAGAGACCGGAGAGCCAGGAAAAGGGAGCCGGTTTGAGATTCTTATCCCGCAGGATCATTTCCGGGAAGGCGGGGAACCGCAGGCACATCAATAAAAACAATCTGTTAAAAAAAATTATTTTTTCCACAGCCATGAAAAAGCGGATGACGTTTTTTGGCAGATATCCACACAGCTCCCGCAGATGATGTATTCAGGATTCTGCATATCCTGTTGCCTTTAACCATTTCCTCAACGTTAAGGCTCAAGGGACATGCGGTATCACATCTTTTCGATCTGTTCTTCATTCACGGCAACATATACATCGATCTCCTTATTCTCCGGCCGTGTGAACCGGGCATCGTACAGCTCAAAATCGCAGGTATAGGTACGGGGAAGGTTAGTCCCCCAGACTGACATCCAGACTGCAAGAAGCGCATCCGGCATGGGCCCGGTTGCAGTGAAGACTGCATAGGTCTGGGCGGGAATCCGGGTGACTGCGAGCCCGTTGGGAACCGTGTCTGCCTTTGTCACTTCACTTCCTATCATGTATGCATATTCGCCGGTCCAGTCACTATCGTATTCAGAGTATACGGCAAACATTGCCGGAGTCTTTGCGCGGTTGGTGATCTTTGCTGCCATATTTTGTGTGAGAAATTCCTGCCAGCACGCAGGAATGTCCTTAACGCTCCGGCCATCCGCATTTGAGGTCCGGCGTTTTATGCCCATCACAATCTTTGCGGGCATCATCTTTACCGTAAATCCAAAATCATCCATTCCGGAATTATCAGCAGCCGTGATGTTAAACCTGCGGGATTTTTCATAGTGGGAAAAACAATATCAGTATCTTTTTTTCCCTACCCCGCGTACATCGATACGCAATGTGCCCGCACGCTCTAATCCCGTATAAACCCGTCAACCCGAAGACACGCCTGTCATGTATCCTCGGCCAGGCAGAACGGGAGGCATTTGCCCGTGCCATGCTGCAGGATGTCATCACTAATACCATTGATGCCCTCTGCACCCCGGTTATCGTCAGCACCGAGCTCTATGACAGCGAGGATGTCCAGATCACGATAAAAGATGCTGATCTCAGCAGTTCCTTAAACCAGATACTTCCGGATTGTGCAGGCCCTCTTCTCATCCTCATGGCGGACCTTCCTCTCGCAGATCGCGAGTCTATCCAACGGGTCACCGCTACAACGAGTGATATGGCGATAGTGCCCGGGCGTGGCGGGGGTACGAATGTGATCTTTATTAAGGATACCAAGCGGTTCCATGTCGATTACTATGGCATGAGCTTTTTAAAGCACATGAAGATCGCACAGGATGCAGGCCTCTCCTGCGAAGTGATCGACTCGTTCCGGCTCCACACGGATATCGATGAGAAAGAGGATCTGGCAGAGCTGCTGATCCATGGCACAGGAAAGAGCAGGGCATACCTTGAAGGACTTGGCATCTCTTTGGTTGTAGACAAGGGCCGGGTCGGGGTCGAGCGAAAGCGATAGTTTTATCCAACCGCTCGGCAGAATCCCATGGTATGAACGGGCAGTCCGGACTCTCGCTTATAGAACTCCTGCATAGCCCTGTTCCGGATGTCAACCGGATTATCAATACTTTTATCACCCGGTTCAATGCTGCCTATGGAATTGCGGGAACTGACCGGTGGGATATAAAAAAAGAGGACTGGCAGCGGTATGAGTTTCTTGGGGATCGTGTCCTGAATCTTATCGTCGCGCAGTCGCTGTTTACAAAGCGCGATGCGGTACTGAATGAAGGAGAGATGACTACGATTTTAAGTGGCGTGGTTTCGAATCGTGCACTTGATGCCCTGACGCACCAGCATCAGAAGCAAGCCTTTATGCGCCTGATCCCAAAATCCATCGGGGAACAGAACACCTACGGTGAACGAATCACCGGTGGGGCGTTTGAGGCATTCATCGGTGCCCTGTACTGTGAAGTCGGGCTCGATGATGTGGCCTATTTTGTGAATGCGATCATGGAAGATGCGCTCAACAGTTACAACCCAAACCAGAATGCGAAAGGTATACTGCAGGAATATTTCCAGAAAAAGGACAGATCCGCAGTCCCACAATATAGGGAGACTATGAAAACCGGCCCTGACCATAAACCGGTCTTCACCTGTCAGGTTTTTTACAGGGATGATCTTCTGGGTGAGGGAACAGGGGAAAGTAAGCCGCTGGCAGAACAGGCAGCAGCCCGGCGGGCACTGGAAACGCTTGGGCTGATTCACTGGTAAATTGGTAAAACATGAGTTTCGGTATTTTTAATTTTAGCGGCAACTTAAATTAGAGAAGTATGAATTTATACTGATAACCATTCAAATCTTTGATCCTCATATCATTAATAATGGTAAGTGCCGATTCTAATTTCTTCATAATATCCGGTTGTTTAAGATTTTTCTTGATAGTAATATTGCGACAATCATTTTCAATTTTTACTTCCGCTCGAAGATTGAATATTTCTTCAAAAAGTCGATGTAGTGTCATTTTCTGACCGTCGAAACAACTGTCCAACAGATAACAGCAG
>JAUSBW010000118.1 GCA_030651815.1 Methanoregula sp. | reverse complement strand
TTAGAACGCTTGGCTGTCACTCTTTTGAAGAAGGTCGGTCTCCCTACTTGAGATCATAAAGTGTGAGTATTATTTTTCTCCATGTATTGGATTGGCAGTAACACCGGAGGGTTGGATTGCACTATTTTTGGAGGGGATACGTAAAATCTCAAAAAAACACTTTTCAGATAGATATTCAGCAAAAAAGGTTCAAATATCGCACAGATTTCGAACAATTTACATGTCTGCCAAATCCTCTTTTCCCTGGAAATGATCGTAAATGTCGATTGTGTCAAATAATCGGCTAAGATAATCATTGTTGCGATTCCAGATAAGTGGTATTCTTGCAATTCCTCCCCAACTAAAAGAACAAAGACACCTTGTTAATTGAGTGAAAGAGCGTGGATAATCCTCCCGGCACTTTTTATTGAGGATCTTATTTTAACTTGTAGATCTGTTACGTCATCATCGTAATCACAATCGGTTCTCCATCTGCTGAATTCGCGCAGATCGTTAGCAATTCCATTTTTATTATTATTCCGGAACCAATTGCCAACGTGCTGATGGACATTATCCCGGGGAAATGGCTGATGTAAATTCATTTCTGCATATTTTTTTGCATGATGGAAAGCGGCATAATAGGCACGACTCACAATACAACGATCGACTGCCTCACGGGAACATGTAATTCCGTCGATATCTTGTTTTTCGTACAGGTCCTTCCGCAAAAGTGAGATATTCACCCCGGTTAAATGCCATAATTATTCCATTAATGGCTTGTAATCCGTTGTTATCAACATCCAGTCATTATTAGTGAAATGTTCTTTAAAAGAATCGCGGATTTCCCATATTTTATCAATAAAGTCATCAGGATATGAGCTCTTACGGATATCTATTGAAATGAAATGATCGTTCGTTTCGGGGTCGTCATATTTTTGAACGAATATTTTATAATTTTTTAAAAATTTTGATGAAATCATTTTATTTGCGAATATAAAAGAGTCCACAATTTCTTCAATGCCCAAATTTCGATTTATGAGAAACTCAATAATCTGGTTTTTATTTAAAATAGTCATTTTTCTCTCTAAAATTGAAAAAAATATCTCTAATTAAGGTTTTATGTGTACCACCTCCTGATGCATCAACACGCAGGTAGATGAATGACAGGTAATAGAATTTTCATTAAAATTTCTCGTAACCGTATTTTCAGAATTATTAAAAGATCCTGACGAAATAAAATATTGGTTGGACACTATCAAATTGGGTCATTTTATTTTTATCCTGTTTAATGAAGTTCCTGTAAAGTTGAAATAGTTCGAAGTTATTCTCAACGCGATCAACCGTTTTTGCAAAGCCTTTTGTTTTTCTCACCAAATTACTTTGACATCCTCTCGCAATGCCATTCATATTCTTTACTTGTGACGTTTGAATATCATTAAGACGACCATCACCTGCTATCCACTGGCGATTAATATCTGTTACACGACCCCCACTCATATTTTTCACCAGTTGCCCATAGCGATAACATGTCGGATCGTACATCTTCTCTAACCCAATGCGGTATTGTTCATTACGATCAAAGCAGCAGAAAGCCCATGACTTTAGTCACGGGATGAATGCGTTAGTCATGCCAACAGAAATTTTATTTGTGTAGACATCCGATAATAATTTGTTCTGTGTACAGAGGCTGTTGCACAATTCAAAAAAATTAACCCAATAGTAGAATTCGCATAAATTGGCATTTGTTCGGAGGAATTTCCAACGATATTTTAGCCCCTCATTAACACAATTGTAGAATTAAAAGGGTCTGTGCAACGTCCTCTACAGACAAGAAATATTTTGCTGCACAGTTCTTTAATTTTCCTTTCTATAAGGAAACGTTGGTATCCTCTCGAAAAAATGAGGGAAACATATAAATCCGGGCACAAATATATTATGGACTGTGTCTGTGACTCCTCTTGACTTAGTTTTCCTCCAATCAATAACACGTGAAAACCTGAACGAGTTTTTCTCTCCTGAAGCAGTAATTCGATTAATAAATATCATTGAGTCTCAACTGTCTGAAAATGCAATTCTCAAGATTCAGGTTCAGGAATTACGTGATGAAATTAACCGTCTCAAAGGTGAACAAGGAAAACCAAAATTTGAGAATAAAAATCAGAAACCTCCGAAATCCACAGATTATTCTTCTGAAGAGGAACGGAAAAATCTTCAACCAAAACCGAACAAGGGACGTGGCGAAAGAAATCAAAAAGTCAAAATTGATCGAGAGGAAATCGTTAAGGTACCTCGGGAAGATCTTCCCCCAGATGCTGTCTTTAAGGGGTATGATGAAGTAATCGTTCAGGATATCAAAATAGTAACCGATAACATCCTATTCAAAGTTGAATTATGGTATTCCGCCTCGCAAAATAAGACATATCGTGCAGTGCGACCCAAGGGATATCAGGGTGAATTTGGCCCTCACATACGTGCACTAATCCCGACATTAAAGTACGGTTGTAATGTTTCAGAACCTGCAATCCACACATATCTTGACTACTTTGGAATTTTAATATCCAAGTCGACCATCTCCCGATTTTTAACAAAAGATCTCGATATGTTCCACAAGGAGTGCGACGAGATAATCAAAGCAGGTTTAAGCTCGACGCGATATCAGCATATAGATGATACGGGCGCCCGTGTGAATGGAGTTCAATATCATACACATATTCTGTGCAATGAATTTTACACGGCGTTCCTCACCAGACCTCATAAAGACCGGTTGACGGTTTTGGAAATTTTGTTTTGTGATCATGAAATGAAATTTACATTTGATTCGGCGAGCTTCGACTTAATGAAGACCTTCAGGGTTCCAAATAAAACCATTCTCTACTTGCAGCAAAACGTGTTTGATCAAACACTCGACGCAGAATCACTTGAGCCTTGGTTGCAGTCATTACTATCAGATACAAAGCAGAGAGATAGTCTGATACGCAGGATAAAGGAGGCAGGAGCAATCTCATACTATCATAACCAGAAAGAGTGGCCTGCGATTGAAATACTTATGAGTGATGCTGCACCTCAATTTGCTCATATCGCATTCATACATGCACTATGCTGGATACATGAGGGAAGACATCTGAAAAAACTAAATCCAACGATGACAATCAATCGCGAACTATTAGAGAATTTTCTGAAAAACTTTTGGGATTTTTATCAGGAATTACTCAAGTACAAAGAGCACAATACTCCTGAAGATGCTCGTCGATTAGAACAGGAATTTGATCGCTTGTTTGCGACAAAGACGGGTTACGATAATCTGGATGAGCGGATTCAGAGAATTGCCAAAAACAAACAGGAGTTACTGGTAGTTCTCGAAAACCCGGAAGTTCCACTTCATAATAATGCAGCTGAGCTTGGAGCACGGGTACAGGTACGAAAACGGGATGTGAGTCTGCACACCATCACCGCAGAAGGGACAAAAGCCCAAGATACATTTCTGACGATTGTTCAAACTGCTAAAAAACTTGGTGTAAACCCTATCGCATATTTTTACGACCGATTTACTAACTGTAATGCGATTGATCGACTTGCAGTTTTAATTCATAGAATGGCTGGTGTGCCGCCACCCCCGGCACCAATTAGTTAATTCTCTGCGTTCTGACTTTTCATCGTCAATGGGGAAATCTACTGGAGGGTTCCCATAGATTGCCTGTGTTTTCGAGAGGATAC
>JAUSBW010000065.1 GCA_030651815.1 Methanoregula sp. | reverse complement strand
TTATCTGTCGATGATAATTTGACCCTTGGGGACGGATCTCGATAAAAAAAACGGTTGCGAATAATAATCATACTGACTTTTTTTTTTAATTTAGTATCATCATGAAAAAATGGTGTAATCACTGGATTTTTCGACAGAACCGTCAAAAAGGTACTGTTCTCTTAAAACTATTCCTTGCAGAAGGAGACTATCCCATTATACTAGATCAACCTGAAGAAAATCTGGATAATAAATTTATTTATAACGAGCTAGTCGGGGCAATGAGGAACGCGAAAAATAATCGACAAGTCTTAATTGCATCAAATAATGCAAATTTAGTTGTTAATACAGACGCAGAACAAATAATTATTGCAGAATTTAATGATGGGAAAATTACATATAAATCCGGTGCGCTTGAAAGTCCCGAAATTCGACAAGAAATTATGCCTTTGTTAGAAGGGGGACAAGAGGCATTCAAAAAAAGAGAGCAGAAATACGGAATTTTAGGATTCCAAGTTTAATTTTTAAAATTTTCTAATATTTTTTTTAACTCGCTTCACAGTTTAATTACATCTATCAAACTTGCACTGCTGATCGACCATTAACCCGTCGAACACCCAAAGTCGCAACAAAAGACAACTCGCAGAACTTCACTTAATCTGTCTCACCAGCTCCGATAAATGATATCAGAAAATTTGAATTTTCTACTATTACTCAGAATGCCCGGATATATTTCCATTTACCAGAGCGATATAAAACTAAATTAACAGCATTTTTACAGTATTTGCATAAAGAAACAATATTTTCTGGTGAACTTTCACCGGTGGGAATAATATGGTGCAAAGCAATTATTCCTTTTTTTCCCCATGGGCCACGGCCATGTTCATCTTGTAGTCCACAAATTTTGCAGGTCAGATCATCTCGTTCTGTAACAATTTCCCGGCATTTTAGTGTGATCTTCTCAATTTTTTTAGTCTTGTCGAGGCCTTCGGAAACATCTCGAGTCAACTTTAGAAATAAATCATAATTGTACATCTTTCTCCACTTCTAGATGTGTATAATGAAATCTGAATAAATAAACTTTTTCATAAATATTCAATAAAGTAAAATTATTTTAGTTCTGAATGAATCCATGAAACAGGAACTAGCTTTTTTTCTTCATCCCACCATTTTTCCCTTATCATTTTCTGATACCAATCTTGTTGAATATCAACATGTTCTAAAATAATCACTTGAAATCCAGCATCTTTCACTTTATCAATTATAAGATGAAATAATTGATTTACGGATATCATATCTGAATTTCTTCTGGAGTTATCTGACATTTCAGGAGGAAAATATGCCTGGCTGGGCTGATCAAAAAAGATAAAGTGTGGAACCGGTAGTCTCTTTTTTGCAAACCATCGATGGAGAGCTAGGTGCGTTATAACGTGAAGAGACATCCAAGTGTGCTCACTTCCCATTTTTTTCATCGTCACTTCTCCATCTTCCGTATCAGCAACGACGGTCAATTTTTTGGGATCTATTCGGATTGGATGAGGGGAGTATTCTAGTTGAAGTCTTGTTGCCATTTCTGTCATCTCTTGAGAAATGTATAGAAGAATTGATTGAAGACGATCCTGTGTTTCGTCCAAATCAATATCATTTTCAAGAGTCTCGATACGTCTTTTTAATTCAGCTATTTCATCATTTTCCGTTTCGACATCCGCAACGTCAACAATTGTTTCAAGATATAATCCTAGACGTCCTTTAATTAAAGCACATTTTTCATTTATATTTTGAATATCCTCAATTTTTTGATTCACACGTTGAATCGCCTGCATTTGAGAATTAAGATTCCGAATTTCTTTTAGAACTATTGTTAGCCTATCATTAGCATCAGCGATCAATTTTTTGATATGCGGAAGATCCGTTTTAACTCCGGTGAGTTGTTTTGATATTTGTAGTAAATTTGTTTGGATATCATTCGCTCCAGGAGCCGGTTTTGTCAGTTCGGATTCACAAAAAGGACATATTTTTTGTTCTAATCCTCTATTTACTGGCAGAAGTCCAATGCTACTGAGCCGGGCACGTTGTTCGTTAGCTTCCTGAGCAAAACCAACCCCTCCTTTTTTTAATGCCTCTAAAGCTTCAATTTCATCAGAAATTTTTAGCGATATATTGTGTAACTCTTTCCTTTTTTCAAACAACTGATTTATTTTTTTTTCAAATTCAATTTCAGGCAAAATTTGCTCTGGGTTTTCCTCGATCGCGGAAATTAATACACTTTTTATTTCGGCCCATGATTGAGGCATTGTTTGATCGTTAGGGAGAAGACCAAATGAAACTGCTTCAGCAATTAGTGTATGGGCTCGGTTAAATACATCCCCTTTAATCAAGTTTCTATCATCTACCAGAATTTGCAGACGACGTAACTTGTTTTTTAGTTGATTTAATTCCGATTTTTTCAAAACATAATTTTTGTCGACAGCACCCATAAAAAATGGCATATAGTCTTTGATACTTTGAGGGAGGAATGGTTCACCTTGGCGATGGAATAAAAAATCCTGATTGCCAACTTCACCTTGCTTCTGGAAACAATAAATTATTGCTTTCCCAATATGAGCAATTCCAGGATTTCTCGTTTGACCCTCCTTAGGTTCAAACTCATAATCATCGATACCAGAAAATTTTGTGAGTAAAGTCACTAACCCATCTAAATTAATATTTTGAGATAATTGTTCGAGTGGGGGTAAAACGAGATTATGTCTTTTTTCGAAATAAATCTCTTCTGATGATAATTTTCCGGATCTTGGGTTTAAACGAGCGATAAAAAGTTCTTCTTGATCGCGTACAAGTCGGATTCCAAACCATGAAATTTTCTCTAATATTTCTTTTCTAATTGGAATATTGTTAGATTCCCCAAGACAATACCTTACAATATGAATTATTGAAGATTTCCCGGTTCCTGACGCACCTGTGATAATATTTACTGCGTTAATATCAAAATAGACAATTCTTTTTTCCCCAAAGAGATTGTAGAGAACGATTTCTTTTATCTGGAAACTCATGGTTTTACTCCTAGTAATGCCATTATGGTCTCAATCGATCCTGCTCGGGCGAACCATCGACCACAAAAATGAGATTTTTTGAAACAATCTATAACTTCATGGGTAAACGGATCTTTTACAATTGACGGTATGTTAATTTTTGGATTGTATGTTAAGAAATAATTATTTTCTGTAGGGATGATTATTTTATTCGAGATCGAAATAATCATTGCTTCTTTCATAAAAGGTACAATCGAACTTGCCCTTTGTGCATATCCTGCTTTTGCTTGAGTCCCAGTTAGTTGGGAAATCCAAGTCGGAAACTTTGTTGCAATCGTAGAGGGTAAATTGTCTCGGGTGTTTTTATGCAAAATTAATGGCGCAACTAGGAATGGAAGAACATACGGAGCGTTCGAACCGGTCCCATCTACATACCCCCTCACACATTGGTGGGTTATAACCGATAGAAATGCTGGGTTAAGAAGATTCGCTTCTTCAATACTGCGTCTGTCCCAAGATCTCATTTTGCCATTCCCTTGAGTTCCAAAAGGTTCGCAATTCGGGATTCAAAATCCAAATGCCAACCTACCTTCCCTTTGTCAGCTAAAATGTGATATGAACCTCGTGTTATAAAGGGCTCTTGGCATTTGCGAAGGGGGATGTCAGCTTCCTTTTCGACCCAATTATAAATTGCCCGTGCTGCATTCACTTTTTCTTTTTCAGTTGCTTCTTCTCCGATATTTTCCCGCATTGTTTCAAATTGAGTTGTCCACTCTTCTTTTAATCGATCTTCATAAACATCAATATCCCCAAGAAGAAGCAAATCTTCGCGTAACCATCGCGAACGCTGTTCGTAAGCCCTATAATAGTTATTAACTGCAATTGCAATGCGCCGAGAAGTCACATCTATCATTCTCAATTGATGAACGAAAATGTAATCTTGGTACAATTCCTGATCTACGTTCAGAGTTCTTAGATCATCGTGAATCGGCAGGGCATCATTTTTGAAATCTTCACGTAATTCATCAATACGTAAATCCAATTCGATACCTAAGATAATCTTGGCTCGATCTGTCGTTAAACTCTTTAAGATTCGGGAATACCACCAACCCTCAAGATATAAGAGAAATTGATCCACTCTGGATCGATGGCATGCCCTTAATATTTCTCCTTGTAGGTGTTTATCCAGTTCATCGATTAACGGACAATTATCAATAATAAAAACTAAATTGAGAAAAGTTAAGCGTTGAGATTCCGTCATTGAAAGGAAAGCAGAATATGCTTCTTTGTTAATTTTATTATCTGATGTTTTTGCTACCTGAATAAGTTTTTTCTCCGCTTCATGAAGGTTGCGTTTTTCCACTCTGAGGTAAAATGCTGCACATCCTTTATTCGCTAAAGATGTTGTCATCATATAGAATGCAAATTCCGATTGTGGAATTTCAGATTGGAAAAGATCCATCCAAATATGAAGTGTCTTCCATAAGTCAGTGCTAGCATCTGAAAGATTCCCTTTCCGTTTTGTATGATGCTTCGTTTGAATGATTTCTTTTGGCAATCCATTTTTTTCAAAAACCACGTCATCCAGATTTTCAAAAGATATTGTAAGATTTGGATTAATTTTCAAATTTTTTAAAGCCAAGAAAAGCGCAAGGCGACATTGATACAAGTATCCAGTTAATGATGGTCCTGCTGAATGTTTAGAAGGTGATTTACTCATTATCGCCTCGATATTTATTTAACAATTAAATATAGCATAGACTCAAACCGCTTCATTTAAAATTGTATTTAATTTATACGGGGACAGTCTCTTTTTTTCAAAACTTGGTTTTTAACCGTATTCTAAATCCCTGTCAGCCGCGATCTCTCATCAGCACTCATCGAATGAAACCCGCCCCGTCTCAGCAGGAATCGCCAAAGGATCCGAAACAATCGAAAGGCGCAGTCCGGAAGGCAACACCAGTCCCCCCGCAGCAATCGCATCCCCCGTCACCGATAAAGCAGTAAACACCCACTCAATCCGGGACCGGCCAAGATCAAAAGATAACAGAGAATCCTCCGGTGCAGTCCCGCTCATGAACAAATGATCCCGGGCCCGGGTCAGGGCCACATACAGCAGCCGCTTCTTCTCGGCCCGCTCCTTCTGGCGCTGCAACTCCCGCAACATCACCAGCACCGCACTCTCGGTCATCTCATAATTATCAGCGGGGTTGGGGACCTTCACGCCAACGAGGAACGGGTTGTTGCCAATCATGATGGGGCCGGGGCGGTCCCGGAAGCCGGAGCCCATGTCCGGCACGAACACAATGGGAAACTCCAGGCCCTTGGCCGCATGGACCGTCATGATGTTGACGGCATTCTCCGGTAAGGGCATCAAAGCCTCGCCACAACCCTCACTGACCCGACCGAGCACAAAAAAGCCGAAACGAGAAGCAGCCGCCCGATAATTTCGTCAGGGCGATAGAAAACAGCATACAGGGAAAAACCCGGCCCCCCCATCCACGCGGGCGACCTCTTTTTTACCGTCCGGACTCTTCCAGATCAGCGCTGTCAAAAACAAGATAGCCATCGTCCCGCAACCGGAGCTTCCCTTCAATTGTCCCGGCAGAGAAGAGCGCGTACTTCCAGTGGCGGTACTTGTCGGCACGCACGAGCTTTGACTTTGTTTTTAAGAGGGCGAGGAGTTTTTTAGCCTGCTGGAGACTGACATCCCCCCATTTGCATTCGCCAAAGATAACGGTGGATGAAGTATCGTCCGTCGCCACGAGATCGATCTCGTCCTCCTTATACCACCAGTGGCCGGTACGGTATCCCGGCATGACAATTGCGGCATACTCGTTTCGCACGAACGCCTCGAACTGCCTGCCAAAGAACGGGTTGATATCCGGAAGAACGGAACCGGGATGCCCGGTCTCGATCTCCTGCCGGCGCGGGAACACATAGCAGTACCAGAAATCAAAGACCCGGTCCCGGATGCGGTATATCGCCTGGCGGGAATGACCCAGGAGCGGCACCTCTTTTTCCACAAGCCCCAGCCGGATCATGGATTCGAGGTACGGGTACACGTGGCGGGTGTCGAGACCGCAGAACTGCGCAATCGCAGTCGGTGCGGTATTGCCAAGCGCAATCGCGTGGAGGATGGACTGGTAAATTTTAAGCTCCCGGAACTCCTGCGAGAGGATAAAGTACGGTTCGTGGTAAAAGTACCCGTACCGGTTGAAAAACTCGGTTGTGTAAAACGAGTCGCAATCCTCATACGCGCCAGCCTTGAGAAGATACTCCGGAACCCCACCGATAGACAGGTACACTTTCAGGGCCTCAGGAAACGGGAGATGGAAAAACTTCCTCGCATCGGAAAACCTTAACGGCCCTAACAGCAGGTCACGCGTTCTCCGGCCATAGAGCGGGGATGTGGACGAGAGGGCAAGATCGCTCATGAGCGAGAGTATCGAGCCGGAGAGAAGAAGGCACCAGTCAGAGCCGGTGATACTACGGTCCCAGGCTTTCTGGAGCGCAGAAAGAACAGAGGGGTCGTTTCTTATCAGGTACGTAAACTCGTCAATTACAAGGTATGTTCTCTTACCGGGCGGTTTTTGTGCGAGATAGGTAAAGAGCTGATCCCATGTCCTGATATCCAGCTCAGCGAGGAGGGGATCGCCAAAATACTCCGCGCACCGGGCCTTGAGCTGCGCGATCTGGATATGCGGGGATGCGTCCTCTGCGATATAGAGTATGCCGGGCTTGTCCCGGATGAATTCATCGATGAGCCGGGTCTTTCCGATCCGCCGCCTGCCGTAGAGGATGATGAGCCGGCCCCCGGAATCCTGCCATTCACGCTCAAGCAGGGCACGCTCTTCCTCGCGGTCGATGAACTCTCTAATCATGATTAGTACTAATCACGATTAGGATTATTAATGTGTCGCTGGTTCGGGTGTTCCGGAATCCTAAAAAACCTGATCCTTCTCAAATCACCGGTCCTTTAAAAGACACAGGGGTGGCCGGTTCCTCACCCGGATTTTCCCGCTCAACGTTAAGCGGCAGTTCCGGTGCCACGAGCTACGACACGATTGCGTCCCGGTCAACGCTGCATGGAGCCAGCGGCTCTTACTAAAAACGCTCTTAAAGTTTCAAAAATTGTCGGGTGTATTCCTTTGACTGATTATTGGGAGAGTTGTATCATGAGTGAACCGGAAACTCCCCCTCATCTCCCTTCACCTCCCAAAAAAATAATTTCAATCGCGATCCGAATCGCGATGGGAAAATTTCAGGCAGGGCATGTTTAATATTTTCCGGCCACAGCCTCCGCTTCCCCAGACCACAGGCTCTGCCTTCGCCCATGCAACAAGGGCCGGTGTTGGCGCCCCGTTTGGCTGGATCCGTTTGAGGGCTTGCCCCGAATAGTTACGTTATCTTTGCTATCTTCATTATCTACTTACACAATTGCTGCTATCTTTGTTATCTTTGCTATCTTCACTATATTAGTACACAATTTCTGCTATCATGCAATCTTAGTATGCCTTCCTTTTTTTGCACCAATTAATCGTCAGCCCTTTAAAAAACTCCCCCGTCTCCGTAAAATACAGCCACCCGGCAACCCCCGCCCCAATCAACTGCCGGGCCGCTTCGCAGTACACCGATAAAGAAAGAGCGTACTCCTCCGCCTTCAAAGAATACTCCGCCGAAGAAACCGGATCTGATTTGTAATCGATTACCACCCACGAACCATCCGGGAGCTCGCACAACCGATCGATAGAACCGGTAACCCGCACACCGGAAACAGTTACAACAAACGGCAGTTCACAATACGAACGCTTCACCGTTTTCATCAGATCCGAAGACCAGAACCGGGCCACGATCTCCTCACACTGCCGGACATGCTCCTCCGAATATTCCCCATATTCTTTCAGAACTGTCGAAGCATCCCGGCCCCGCAACACCTCATGAATGATCGTCCCCTTCTTCGTCCCTTCAACGCCCGGTAAATATTTCGAAACCACCGGATCCCGGGCGTGAACCGGCCCCTTCTCCAGCTCCGAAACAGAAACAACCTTCACCCGGTCCGGCCCGGGAGAGTACTGAGGACCACTCCACGTCCCAACATTCCCCACACATTCCTCAGGCACAACAAGCAATGAAGGCGAGACCCGCCCCGTCTCAGCAGGAATCGCCAAAGGATCAGAAACAATCGAAAGACGGAGACCGCCAGAAGGCAACACCAGTCCCCCGGCAGCAATCGCATCCCCCGTCACCCCAAGCGCAGTAAACAACCACTCAATCCGGGACCGGCCAAGATCGAAAGATAAACCAGCATCCTCCGGCGCAGTCCCGCTCATGAAAGGTGATCCCGGGCCCGGGTCAGCGCCACATACAGCAAACGCTTCCTCTCGGCCCGCTCCTTCTGGCGCTGCAACTCCCGCAGCATCACCAGCACGGCACTTTCGGTCATTGCGAAATTATCAGCGGGGTTGGGGACCTTCACGCCTACCATCAGCGGGTTGTCCCCAATCATGATGGGGCTGGGGCGATCCTTAAACGGCATGACCATGTCCGACACGAACACGATGGGAAACTCCAGACCCTTGGCCGCATGGACCGTCATGATGTTGACAGCATTCTCCGCAAAGGGCATCAAAGCCTCGCCACCACCCTCCCCAATCCGACCGAGCACAAACAACCCAAAACGAAAAGCAGCCGACCGATAATTTCGTCAGGGCGATAGAAAACAGCATACAGGGAAAAACCCGGGCCCCCCATCCACGCGGGCGACCTCTTCTTATTCCGTCAGCACTCTTCCAGATCAGCGCTGTCAAAAACAAGATAGCCATCGTCCCGAGGAACGCTCTTCCTCGCGGTCGATGAATTCCTAATCATGATTAGTACTAATCACGATTAGGATTTTTAATGCGTCGCGGTTTCTGGTGAACCGTAAACTCCCCATCATTTTCTCCCTCCCCTCCTCTCATATCCCCGCACACCCCAAAAAACCAGACAGCCCCCTCATCCCCATCTCCGGCGTCAAGGCCTCGCCACAACCCTCACTGACCCGACAGAACTCAGAAAAACCCGGTCGGAAAAATAGATGGCTCTTCAGCGAAATGAGTGGGTAAATTTATTGCATATGCATCATGCTGATTGGGAGCTCGCCCCCATACCCCCTATTAGGATGAACGCCGCCGCCCCCGAAGGGACGCCCCCGCGGCGGTTTTAGTGACTAATCTGTTGACACCACCTTGCCCCGCCGTGCCTTGGAGAGACCCTAATACGGGGGAACTTCACAAACAAATTTTTAGTAACATATCTTACCCACTTAAAACGCTGAAGAGGCAAATAAAGATCAATATTCTTTTTCAAAACATTCTCTGAAATAATTACAGCAAATTTTTCAGTTCAGTATTAATGTACCTTTTCCAAATTCCCCGTCTCCGTGAAATACAACAATCCCTGCACATTATTTCCTCCGATAAGATGCCGGGCCGCCGCAACATAAACCGAAACTGAAAGAGCATACTCTTCCACTAAAACAGTATAATCAGCTGACGCTTCCGATTTGTAATCAATCACAACCCACGTTCCATCCTCAAGTTCACACAACCGGTCAATTTTCCCAATCACCCGCTTTCCTTCAACTGTAACAACAAACGGCACCTCACAGTAAGACCGCTTCACCCGCTTCATCAGGTCCGAAGAGAGAAACGCAGATCGAATTTCCTCACACTGCCGGACATGCTCCTCCGAATATTCCCCATATTCTTTCAATACAGTCGACGTATCCCGGCCCCGCAGCACCTCATGAATAATCGTACCCTTCTTCGTGCCATCGACACCCGGTAAATACTTCGAAACCACCGGCTCCCGGACATGAACCAGTCCCTTCTCCATCTCCGAAACAGAAACAACCTTCACCCGCTCCGGTCCGGCAGAATACACCGGCCCGGTCCAGGTCCCCGCCTTCCCCGCACATTCCTCAGGCACAACAAGCAGCGCAGATGAGACCCGCCCCGTCTCAGCAGGAATCGCCAAGGGATCCGAAACAATCGAAAGACGGAGACCGTCAGAAAGCAACACCAATCCCCCGGCAGCAATCGCATCCCCCGTCACCCCAAGTGCACTAAATAACCACTCAATCCGGGACCGGCCAAGATCAAAAGATAAAAGAGAATCCTCCGGCGCACTCCCGCTCATGAACAAATGATCCCGGGCCCGGGTCAACGCCACATACAACAAACGCTTCCGCTCGGCCCGCTCCTTCTGGCGCTGCAACTCCCGCAGCATCACCATGACGGCACTCTCCGTCATCTCAAAATTGTCAGCGGGATTGGGGACCCTGACTCCCACCATCAGCGGGTTGTCGCCGATCATGATGGGGGGATACCGTTCGCGGAACGGCATGCCCATGTCCGGCACGAACACGAGGGGGAACTCCAGGCCCTTTGCCGCATGCACGGTCATGATGTTGACAGCATTCTCAGAAAGGGCATCGAGCGGCGCCTCGCCTTCCCGCTCGTCCTCGTCCATCGCCTGCCGGAGATCGGCGGTGAAATCGGCTAGTGTATAATTTCCGGCCTCCTCGCGGTTCCGGGCCATGCCGACCAGCTTCTCGATGTTGGCAAGGATTTGTTCCCCGGCCGGGAGCGCGGCATACACGGTGTAAACTCCGGACTCCGATAGGATCCGGCGGAGTAACGAGACCAGCCCGGACCGGCCGGCGTACTGCTGCCATGATGAGAGCAGCTCGCGGGCACGGGTTGCCGGACCGGGACCGGTCCGCTCCGCGTACGCAACCAGCTTGTCCCAGAGCATCCGGCCGTTCTCCTGCGCAATGCAGAAAAGTTCCGTATCCGGAACGCCGAAGTACGGGGACCGCAGGATACCGGCAAGGCTGATATTGTCGTGACGGTGTTCGAGGAACGAGAGGATATTGCAGAGATCGTACACTTCCTGCCGGTGGTAGAACCCGGTCCCCCCGTGGACATAGAACGGGATCCCGTACTCGCCCAGCGCCGACAGGTAATACGAGAGGTTGGTCCGCTGCTCCAGCAGGATCGCGATATCGCCGTACCGGGCCGGGCGCTGAACGAACGAATGGTCCGGCCCCTCCGAGTACACAAAAAACGGCTGCGCATTCACGATGCTGTGGATCCGCCGGGCCAGCATCCCGGCCTCGTTCCGTTTCGTCCCGGCAGCATCACTACCCTTGGGGGGGAGGAGCAGTTCCACCGAACCGGTATGAGCTGCGCGGCTTTCAGCTATCCGGACCGGCTCGTACCCGAACTCCCACGGCTTCTCCGCAGACGCAAGCAGCCGGGAGAAGATGAAGTTCGAAAGGCCGATCACTTCCTTCGTGCTCCGGAAACTGGTATCGAGGTTCACCACCCGTCCCTTGCAGGCCGCAGCGATGATCTCCTGCGCCTCCTTGAACCGGGTCACGTCCGCATCGCGGAAGAGATAGATCGACTGCTTGGGGTCGCCGACAATGAAGAGGCAGTCCGTTTTCGGGGACGGGGTCCCGATGATCGCGAGGATGATATCGAACTGGGCAAGGTCCGTGTCCTGGAATTCGTCGACAAGGATGTACCGGAACCGGGGCATGAAGTGCGTTGCCACAAGATCCCGCTGCTCAACGAAGAGCTGCCGGGCATGGAGGATCAGGTCCGAGAAGTCAAGACCGCCGGCAGATGCCTTCCCGTTACCGGCCAGTTCTGCATACCGGGAGAACACAACAGAAAGGTCCCGCAGGAACCGGACCGACCCGGTAATCACCGGATCAGCGGTATCAACGGTCATCCGGAACAGGGAGTGTTTCCGTTCAAGGATCCCGGTTAAGTCCTTCCGGGCTTTCTTAAAGTCATCGAGATCATTGGCCTTCCAGATCTTCTTGCTCCCGATATTGCCTGGCTTCCTCTCGCCAAGTTCAAGCGCAGCCGAACAGAACTTCCCGGCATCCGCAGGCTCAGCAAGCCGGAAAAGGAGGGGACGAATCTCCTGAAGGAATATCGCCGCCTTGTCATCGACACCCTCGTACGCAGACGCGAATCCGAGCAGGGTACGAACGCACAATGAGAACGAGGGATCCTTTCGCAGTGCCGTGATCTCCCCGTCCCGGAATGCGTCGACTTCCGTTTTCCACACATCAGGGATATGGTTCTCATCCCCGCCAAGGGCAGCAAAGAACCGGGCATACTGCTCCCGCTTGCTGTAGAGTGCGGAGAGCATCGTCTTTAAGCTGTACTGGTCGGTGATGGAGAGAACATGGACCAGCGCCTCGTTCGTCAGCTCATCCTGCCGGGTATGGATCAGCTCCTCGTATGCGGTGCTGTGGATGCGGGAGACCTGCTGCTCGTCCAGCACGGCAAAGCCGGGTTCCAGGCCCGCCTCGATCGGGAACTCCCGGAGTACCTGGGCGCAGAACGAATGGAAGGTCTGGACCGGGGCTACCATGAAATCCTCGGCCGCCTTCTCCCACTGCGGGCCTTCCTGTAAGAGGATCCCGGTCCGGATCCGCTCCTTCATTTCGGCAGCGGCCTTGTCCGTAAAGGTCAGGGCAAGGATCTGCGGCACCGTAACTCCCTGTGTTTTGAGGAGATCGATATATTTCCGGACAAGCACGTAGGTCTTTCCGGTACCTGCACCGGCCGTGACCACCATGCTCCGGTCGTGCGTGGTGATCGCTTCGTCCTGCCGCCCGGTAGCCGCCATATCAGGTCTCCTCCCGCACTTCGAAGACCCGGTAGGGATCGAAGCGGCAGATACGTTTGAACTCGCAATACAGGTTCGGGCATTTCTCTTCGCAGGGAAGGGGGAACCGACCGTTCCGGATGCCATCGATATACTCAAAAGCGCAGTCCCGCGAGTGCTGAATCATCCCGGCAAAATCTTTAGAGACACGGGGCCGGGAGACCATCAGGTCCTTTGCAGCGGAATCCGCGAGCACAATGCTCCGGTCCACCTCGCGCCGGATCGTGTAGTATCCCCCGCCGATACCGTGGTTGCCGGTGATCTTCTCAAACGCAAGCAGGTAAAGCGGCAGCTGCAGGGCAGTACCTGCTTCGATATCCTTTGCCCTGGGATGCTGCGAGCCGGACTTGTAATCATAAATTAAAAAGAATCCGTCCGGTGTGAGATCGATCCGGTCGATCCGGCCCCGGATGAATACCTTCCGTTCCCCATCCGGTGAGGTGAGTTCAACCGGCGAAGGAGATGATGCGGGATCATCCGATTCCGTTGTTCCCATGCCAAAGGAATATTCAAACAGGGAAGGAACGAGCGGTGATGCAGATTCATCCGTTTCATGGAGTAAGAACCGTTCGAAGTACCCGGGACCGGTATGCCGGTCCCCGAGCATCAGGATACGGGTTGCATCCCAGAGGGGACTCTGGAATGAGTACTTGTCCAGTTCTTCGTTGGCAAGACGGAGGATCAGGTCAGTGGCATCACTGAGAGAGGCAAGGCTGACCTTCATCTGGCCGGCTGAACGCCACTTCCGGTAAAAGGTGCTCAGGATATCGTGGATGGCTGTCCCTCGATCACCGGCTGACAGGTTCGGCTCTACTTCCGGCAGCGCCTGAAGATTGATCACCCGGTTTAAGAAATATTCGAACGGGCAGCTGGCATAGGTCTCAAGGCTGGTCGGGGAATACACATGCTCCGGCCCGTACCGTTCAGCAAGCACTTCACGGATCGATTCATCGGAAAGAATGCCATCATAGGGCGAATCGCAGTTGCCCCGCCGATAGTACCGCTCCATGTTGATCCGTTCCACCAGATCGCTGATATCCAGTGAGCCCGGGATCAGGCTGAGAGCAACACAAATCGTCTCATCACGGATGCCTGCACCGGCCAAAACAGCCGCAGTGCGCCGGGATGCCGGGGGAATAATCCCGGTTGCATCAGGCCACGGTGCTTCTTTGGTTCTCATCCGGACCCGTTCGAAAAATGCGGACGTGAGCAGTGGTTTCTCCCCATCGGCAAGCGGGGCACTCAGGTACACCGTCTTCTGCGCGGAGAGCAGGGCCGCAATGAAATAGTACTGTTCTTCCCGGAGAATCTTATAAAGCGTACGGGTGCCCATGCGGGAATTCTCTAAGGAGTTCGTGAAGGGGAGGCGGGTGGTCAGCCGGGGAAAGGTGCCCTCAACCAGCCCCCCGATAAAGACATACGGGAACTTCAGGTGCGGGCATTCGCGGAGACCGAGCACGGCAACCCCACCGGTATCCTGCCGGCCGCTCTGATCCGGCTCTTCAGCAATGGCGGAGATAAACCGTAAAAATGCATTATAAGGGACAGGTTCATGTTCTGGGATCCACGCAGCCATGGCAAGAGCCTCAAGCCGGGTGGTGAATTTGTTATACGCCTTGATCTCCCGCTCGTTAGTCTGTTCATCCGGCGCAGTGTACAAGCGCGGGATGTTCCATGATTTCAGGAAAGACAAAAACCCGCTGATATGCACCCGGAGACTTTTCTTGCCGGCAAGAGCATCGAGGTCACGGATAAGAATCCGCATTCCCTCCTGCACGCGTTCAACGGTATGAACCGGGATGCCCGGGTAGTTCTTACTTTTTTCCGGATCCTGTAACTCGTTATGGAGCCAGTCCAGCTGCGGGATCCATGAAGGATAAGAGCCGTCAATCCGGGCATACCGGGAAACGAGATCGACTTCACCGGCATCCAGTCGGGAAGTCCCACCCGGTACCGCTTCCTTCCGGAAATAGGGGCTGCCAATCAACCGGATGATATTCTCGCGGTTATACCCGCCGGAAACGAGACCGGCAATCCCGGCAAGGATCTGGATAACCGGCGCCCGGGAGAGTTTGGGTCCGACTGCCGCATTCCACGGGATCAAAAACTCCTTAAACACCTCTTCGATAAGCCCGTAGTCCCCGCGAAGATCCGGAAATACCACGGCGATATCGGCAAGGGGAGTGCCGGCAGCGTTCAGCCGGCCGATCTCCGCTGCGATGCCATATACTTCGGCATAGCGCGAGGGAAACGTCTGCACCCGGAAAAAATCACCGGCTTTAAGTGTACCGGTCTCCAGGAACAGGCCGGTGATCTCAGACCGGATTGACAAAGGATCAGGTGCCGGTTGAGATACGGGTTGTTTCCCCTCCACAGTCCGGCTCCTGAATATATTTGGATCGAGCCCGTCAGGGAAAAAGAAGTACGCGTTCCCTGCATGCGCTTTTATCGTATCAAAGAGATCCTGTTCGAGCGGCAGGGGCTCATGAAATCCATAGATGAATACCGTGCCGAGCGGGGATGATGCGCAGCGGTCCAGGTGATCGATCGTCCATTCAAGAATCGTATCGCCATCAACAAGCTCCAGTTTCCTCAGCCGGTTCCGGTATTCCGTGATGATCGTGTCAAGCTGATCGCTCTTCTCGCTCTGGAGACTTAATAGACATTCAGGGAATGCCGTCTTCCTTGTGAGAGTGACATTCATGAAGGTCATGAGATCATCAATCGTACCCGGAGACGGGTGATCGCGGGTAATGAATAACGGAATCTCATCTGCATGCTTCTCAAGAATATCGTTCAGCAGGAGTTTCGATTCGCCCTTTGATAAGAGCCGCTCTGTTGTCCGGCTGTCTTCAAAGAGGATCTGGCAGAATCCTTCGAGGTTGCAGATGCGGGATACAATGAAGGGGATGTTATGTGCTGTCAGGTAGCCGGTGACATCGACAACAAGTCTTTTTGTAGGAAGGAGCAGCCAGCTCGTGAAGGGATCTTCTGTTGCGGCAGCGACGAACTGGTCGATAAAATAATTCAGTTTTTCTCCCGGAAGTCCACGATCATAAAAAACGAGATCTGAAAAATCCAGAGAGGACCGCACTGACATAATATGTGGTCAACCTGCCGGAAGAAAAATGGCGGGGTTGTTTATCGTAAAGTGAGCTGCAACAAAAGCAAAATTCTTCGGTAAAGTTTTATCCTGTGTGACCAATCAAAAAAGAGATCTATATTTGATCTCGTTTCATGTGTCCTCGATTAAGCCCACCAATCCATCTAAACCTCTCGCGGTTGACATTTGGATCGAGAGCCTGACTTGTTTTCATATATGCGTTTTTTAGACTGGCAAGATTTTCTGTGTCATTTTGTTGTTCATAATTCCATCCGAATAATGCGTACTTTCTTCCCTACCCAATCCCGTGGAACCATTACTCTCCCGGAGGATGATGATTGACTTGCCACTTTCTCTAATACTTCATATCCCTGCATGTGGATATCAAAAGGTTCCTGCGTCAGATCTTTTGTAGCCATAGTAATACAATTATGCATTAGTAATGCACATCAATTTAAAATTTCTGCACGGTTTTTATGAATACTTAGTAAAAATGGGAGTTTTATCGTTATGGAAAAATCGAGTTAATCCTTAACTGATGACCCATGGATTTCGTTTCTATCAAAAATCACAATTTGATACACATGACTAAAATCGTGGGTTTTTTTACCCTTTACCTGTGATCATAAATATCATAAATCCAAAACAAACAATGAACAGAGATCAATCGGGAGAGAAATTTTTGATAATTCCACTGGAGAATACTGGTTTTTTTGAGGCATCAAAATGAAAATTCTTCATACATCCGATTGGCATCTTGGCCATACACTGTATGGGAAAAAACGATTTGAAGAATTTGAATCATTTTTAAACTGGCTGATTGAATGTATCAATAAAGAACGTATCGATGTCGTCTTAATCAGCGGAGATATTTTTGATAGCAGTAATCCGGGTATCCGGGCAATAGAATTATATTTTGATTTTCTCGGCCGCATAGCAAAATCGGATTGCCAGCATCTGATCGTAACTGCAGGAAATCATGACTCTCCGGCACTCCTGAATGCTCCAAAAGAACTCCTCCGTACCTTGAACATACATGCAATTGGATCCATATCTGAAAATATTGATGATGAAGTATTAATTTTGAAAGATTCGGAGGGTACTCCGTTTTTAATTGTCTGTGCTGTCCCTTTTTTACGTGACCGTGAAATTCGTACTGTTGAACCCGGTGAAGAGATTGCCGAAAAAACAGAAAAATTACTCACGGGAATCCGGCAGCACTATCAAAAGGTGCATGGTGCAGCGGAATCAAAACGCAGCCAGACGGGCGGTAAGATCCCAATCGTAACTATGGGACATTTATTTGCCGCCGGGGGATCTTCTTCTGATGGAGATGGGGTCAGGGAGCTGTATATTGGAAACCTCACACGAGTCAGCACAGATACATTTTCACCGGATATTGATTATGTCGCTCTCGGACACCTGCATTCACCACAAATTCTTAACGGCCGGGATACAATTCGCTATTGCGGAGCTCCGTTACCCATGGGTTTTGCTGAAGCCCGACAGAAAAAAATCGTGATTTCTGTAGAATTCATTCCTGAAAAAAAGCCTGTTTTCACAGAAATACCAGTTCCCCGATTCCAGGATATCGAATCAATCACTGGCGATTTCAATACGATTGTCTCCCGGCTACAGGAATTAAAAGCCGGTAATATTCCCGTTTGGGTAGAGATCATTTTAACGGACAACCTCATCATCCCCAATATCCAGCAACACTTAAATGAGCACACACGAGGTTCGGATATTGAAATATTGAAGTGCACAAACACCTGGATTGTTAATCAGATTATGCAGCAAATGAAAGCAGATGAATCCTTAAGCGATTTGAATGAGCGGGATGTTTTTAATCGCTGTCTTAAAGAATTCAAAGTACCGGAAGAACAAAAACAGGACTTAACTGATTCATTCAATCTCATCCTCGATGAGATCTATCAGAAGGATGAACTTGCAGAGGCGGATCTTTAATGAGAATTTTGAAACTCCGCTTTAAAAACTTAAATTCTCTCAGCGGTGAATGGATTATTGATTTTACGGATCCTGCATATATCCAGGGTTCAATTTTTGCAATAACCGGCCCTACAGGATCGGGAAAAACTACCATACTTGATGCGATCTGTCTTGCCCTCTATGGGAAAACTCCTCGTCTCCGGGATATTACCAAATCGACAAACGAGATCATAACACGCCAGACGGGAGAGTGTTTTGCTGAAGTTGAATTTGAAACTACAGAAGGACATTTTCTCTGTCATTGGAGCCAGCAGCGGGCTCGTGGTAAAGCTGATGGTGAACTTCAACAGCCAAAGCATGAGATTTCTGATGCAAAAACAAGAAAACTTCTCACTACTTCAAAACGACGGGATGTATTAGAGAAAATAGTTGAAGTGACAGGTCTTGATTTTGATCAGTTCACTCGTTCCATACTTCTTGCCCAGGGAGGATTTGCCGCGTTTTTAGAGGCAAAACCGGATGAAAGATCCCCTATTCTTGAACAGATCACCGGCACCGGCATCTACAGTATCATCTCAATCCGGGTTCATGAGCGAAGATCGGAAGAACATAGAAAATTTGATGAACTGCAAACTGAACTGGGTATGATCCAGGTGCTCATTCCTGAGGAGGAAGAGTTGTTGAGCAGTGAGAAAAATCAAAAACAAAAAGATACTCTGGAATTGTCAGCAACAATCAAATTCGTCCAGGAATCGATCGAATGGCATAAGCTGCTGGAGGCAATTCAAAAAGATATCATTGCACTCAATGAAGAAAAAGAACAATTTGAGCGGGACAAAATCAAAAGACAGGGTGACCTGCAAAAACTGGGATTAGCAAAAAAAGCCAGAACAATTGAACCAGCATTCACTATACTCGAAACAAAAAGGGACCAGCTAAAGAAAACTCTGGAAGAAATTCAACATTGTACCACTCAACAATTGATCTTTAAGGAACAATATGAAAAAGCGGTAAAGGATGAAATACAAGCCTCTGAACAACTAAAGGATATCCGGAGCAAGTGGGAGAAAGAAAGCCTGATAATTACTCATGTCCGGAATCTGGATGTAAAGATCCAGGAAGCGAAAACTTTCATCGGAGGTATCAAAGAAGAGCATGCAAAAATTGTAAAAAATTATGACAACTATCAGAAAATTATCAAAGATAGTACCCAAAATCTTAACGAGACAATACTCAATCTTGAACAAACTGACATTTTTCTGTCTGAAAATCAAAAAGACAGCGATTTAAATGAGATAATTATTGCATCCGATCAGCAATTTAAGGTATATCGCTCTTTAGATAGTAAATTGCACAAAATAGCAGCAGATCAAAAAAGAGTCCTGAAGAATCATGAAACTGCTGAGCATGAGGTTTCAATGCTGACAATCGCCCTGGAACAAAAAAAACAGGAACTAACCCTTGAAAGCCAGAATTTTGACACATTACAGGGAAATCTTTCTGTTATACTGAATGGCCAGGATCTGTCATTCTGGCGTGAAAAAGAATCCTCATTACGGGATAATCTCGATCGGATCAAACAGTTGAAAGAAACGATAGAAACTTCTGAAGAGATACTCAAAGAATTAAAGATCCTTGCCGAATCACATAAAAAAATAAAAAGTAACTCTCTTAAAAATTCTAAAAATCTCAAAATAATTCAGAAAGAGGCCCGGATAAAGGAAAAAGAAGTAGAACATCTGGAAGAAAAAGAAGCTTTGGTTGCCCGCATCAGGGATTTGGAAAATGAAAGAAAATTACTGGAAGATAAAAAACCCTGTCCTCTCTGTGGATCTTTTAACCATCCATTTGCCAAAGGAAACATACCTGTTCCTGATAAAATAAGTTCTGAATCAAAACGTGAGAAAAAGGCCTTAAAGGCACTTCATGAACAGATAGCTCAATTATCAATTGAGATTGCCCTTACCGACTCCGAACTCTCGCAAACTTTACGAGAACAGGATAAATTAAAAGAAAAACTCCTTGAGTGCAATGAAGCCTGGACTATCGGCTGTCAGGAATTCGGGCTTGATGTGAAAATCGCAATTAAAAATAATGAAGTCATAAAATTATTGAAATCCTGTGAAAAAGATGTTACTTCCTGCCATGAACTGATTTTTAATGCCGGCAAAAAAGAAAAGGAACTTCAGAAATCAGAACGAGAGGTAAATAAATGCAAAGAAGATCTTGCCAAAATTGAATTGGCCAAACAAGGGGCAGATTCTGAATATAAATCTCTGGATGCTGAAAAACAAAGATTACACGAGGAACATGAAGGTATAAGTGCCGATATTTTTGAATCTATAGATATTCTTACAAATCTTCTGGAAAATTATGGATACCGGCAATTCGAGCTAAAGAAATTACCCACGATAATTAAAAATTTAACAAACCGGTCAAATGAATACCAGGAACAAATTAAGAAAAAACAAACTCTGGAAACTGAAAAGGTTAAAATCTCATCTGAAATTAATGCCTATACTCAAAGCCTGGCCGATTTTAAAAACCAGTCAGATGATAAAAATGCACTACTTTCAGAAAGAGAAAGTGCATTGAAGGGAATTGTTGATCAGAGAACTTCAATGTATGACAATAAAAATCCGGACGCTGAGGAAATAAAAATTAAAAAAATGATAAACGATACTCAGGAAAACTATTCCCGTATTTTAAACGAAAAACATGCGATAAACCTTAATGTAACGTCAGTCGGGAGCCAGCTTGCCAAACTTAAACAAGTGATAGATACCGGTGGAGAAATACTTCATAATCTTGAGATTTCTTTTAAAGAGTCCCTGGAAATAATTGGTTTTACCGATGAAAATAAATTTTTAAAAGCTCGTTTACCCACAGGCACATTTGAAGAACTACTGGCATTGGAGGAGGGATTGCATAATAAGGAAGTCCAGATTTCAACCCGGATCAAAGATAAAAATAAAACACAATCCACTGAACTTGAAAAAAATCTCACCGATCGTTCTCCTGAACAATTATCAGAAGAGTTAAAAATTATAAGTGTCCGGAATGATGAAATAAAAGATCGACTTGGTGCAATCGGGGAAGTGCTTCGGAAAAATGCTGAAACCAGGCAACTACAACAAGATAAACTTGTGAAATTAAATACCCGTAAAAAAGAATTTGATCGTTGGGATCGTTTACATACCTTGATCGGTTCTGCTGACGGGAAAAAGTTCCGGAACTTTGCACAGGGCTTAACTTTTGAGATTTTAATTTCTCATGCAAATCATCATCTGCAAAAAATGAGCGACCGATATTTACTTGTTAAAAATTCTACAGTTTCATTGGATCTGAATGTAATAGATAACTACCAGGCTGGCGAAATTCGATCCACAAAGAATCTTTCAGGAGGTGAAAGTTTCATAATCAGTTTATCCCTGGCTCTTGGTCTGTCAGGCATGGCAAGCCATAAAGTCCGCATTGATTCATTTTTCCTTGATGAAGGATTTGGTACACTCGATGATGAAGCACTGGATTTGGCACTCGTCACGCTGTCCGGGTTGCAACAGGAAGGCAAACTGATTGGTGTAATCTCACATGTTGCTGCAATTAAAGAAAAAATCGCCACCCGGATTATTATTGAAAAAAGAGCGGGTGGGAGAAGCCGGTTAAAAGGCCCGGGATGTAAGTTTAAGTCTTTTTAATTTTTGATGGTTAATTCATTTTTATGACCGTTAACCCCGGGAAGACAAGCACAACAGGATTATGCCCTGGTAACCCGGTACATTCCTTCCGGCACTCGGATCTCGAACCGGGCACCCCTGCCCGGCTCTCCGGTCTCTTGAATAGTGATGCCCGTGATCGAAAGGATCTCGCCGGTAAGGAAGAGACCCATGCCGGTATTCTTACCAAAACCCCGCTCGAAGATCCGTTCCTTCTCGTCAGCAGGGATGCCGTTGCCATCGTCCTCACAGACAATGATCCGGTTCCCGTAACATTCCTCTGCGGAGAACCGGATGGTCGTGATCTTCGCGCCATACCGGGCAGCGTTATCCATGAGGTTGTAAAAAACCTTCACGATCAACGGGTCAGCGAATATCTCTATGCCGGCAGGGAAGTCGTTTTTCAGCCTGACCGTTCCGAGCGCAGCTTTACCTGCCGCAGTATTTACAAGGGTGCGGCAGTCCTGCCATACCGGGGCTATAACCCCGATCTTCTCGTATTCACCGGTGAACTCGATCATTGCGGAAATACTGGAACTCGCCTTTGTGATCCGGCTGAAATGTTTATCGAGCGAGGAATCTGGGATATTCATGCGGAGTATATCCAGAAAACCATCCAGTATCAGAAGCTGGTTTTTAATATCGTGCCGCGTGATGCCGGAGAGAAGGTTGAGCTTTACGTTTGCCTGCCGGAACGCCTCTTCTGCTCTCTTGCGTTCCGTGATATCAATGATAAGGTGGACCGCACCCGAGATCTCCCCGGTTGTATCAAAAATTGGATCAACGGTGGCCACGAACCACCGTTGATTGATATTCAGCTCGATACTCTCGCGCTTCCGGCTTACGTTGGATTTTACGTTCGGACACCCCGTTATGGGAACGGTAATCCCGTGCAATACCTCATAGCAATACCTGCCGTCAATCTCCCCGGCCGATTTTCCGGTAAACGTCTCGAAGGCCCGGTTATGCCGGACAATCCGCCCCTTGTCATCACTGAGGTAAACAACATCCGTAATTGTATCAAAAGTCGTCTGCCATTCCCGCCCGCTCTTTTGTATCGTCTCTTCTGTCCGTTTGCGCTCGGTAAGATCCATATCCAGGCAATACAACTCCATGTCGCCATGCGGCCTCGTAAGGATTACATGGCTGGAAAACACCGCAACACGGGACCCGTCCTTTTTCAAAAGGGACAGTTCTGATGCCGGAATCGGTTGGCCGCTCTGTGCCATATATGCAATCGCTCCTTTGACATCCACCCGCATTTCCGGTGGGATGATCAGGTCGACGAGGTTCTTACCAACAGCCTCCTTTGCAGTATATCCGTACGTGTTCTCTGACCCCTCATCCCAGAAGAATGTTGTACCATCCATACGGTAACCCTGGACCGCTACCCCCGGGACATTCTGGAGCAGCACGCGGAACCTCTCCTCACTCTGTCTGAGCACCTCCTCGGTCTGTTTACGCTCTATCTCGGCTGCCGCTTTTACACCGATAATTTCAAAAATCTCCTGCAGCTGGGGCGGGGCGGTCAGCGGGTCATGTGATAATGAGCAGATCGCTCCAATCACGTTGCCGGCGGAATTCCGCAGCGCTATACCAACATAGCTTCGTACCGCAAAATTAAACGGCATCTTAAAATCGGGAAAAAGTTGCTGGACATTATCCGGACAGAGGTAAAATCCCCTCTCGACAACAAAACCACAGGGTGTGCCCTCGAGGGGATGGATACCCTCAGGAATTATTCCGCTGCCGGGCTGCATGGAAAGGATACGCACGTGCTTCATATCCATTGTAAGCTCCATGATCACCGCTATGTCGGTCCCCAGCCATTTACAGACATTCGTTGTTATATCATTAAGGGATTCAAACCCGGTTTTACCAACCATACTCCGGATCAATGTCTGGAATGTCATCTCCGACCGCTTGCGCTCGGAAATATCAAAAAAAGATTCTATCAGTACTTCCTTTCCATCCATTATTGTGGACATAACACTTTTGAGGATGGGTATCCTGTTCCCCTTTCGGGTAAGAAGAACTCTCTCGGAGAGATCAACCCGCTGTCCGAGATCCGTTACCGGACATTTACCCACATCAGCAGGACAGATGAATTTATGACAGACCTGGCCTGCAATCTCATCGGCGTCCGCCCCGATCATGTCGATTGCTTTTTGGTTAGCGTTCAGGATACTGTGCGTTTTTGCATCAATCGTGACAATGCCAACCTGGATAAAATCAACAACGGTCCGGAGCTGCACCTGGCTCTCCAGCAGCAGCCCATCGGCCAGTCTCTTCTGGACGGCCTGGCGGATCTTATGGGAAAGCTCAGTGAACTGGGGCGTCGGATTCCCGCCTTTCTGGAGATAGAAGTCAGCCCCCTCATTTAATGCCTGTATGACAACCTCTTCCCGCCCCCGCCCGGTGAAAAGGATGAACGGGATATGGTTTCCCGAAGTCCGGACCTTCCTTAAAAATTCGATACCGTTCATATCCGGCATCAGGTAGTCAGAGATGATGGCATCGTATTTTGTAGAATTCAGCAGGGCAAGTGCTTCCGGAGCAGAGGTAATGGTATCAACCAGGAACTGCCCCCCTTTTTCGAGGAATATCTTACCGAGCTCGAGCAGATCGGGTTCGTCATCCACATAAAGAACACGGAGTACCACCATGATTACCCATGCATTTCTTTTCGGACACTATAGCCTATTGCTTTCAATTGTACGACAGGTTTGCGCGTGCAGCAGCCGGCAGACCTTTTCCCATCCGGAGGCTCGGGATTCCGGGAGCGGGGCGACCGCGACATCATCATAGGCAGTGCAAAACAGGATTTATCGAAGATGGAGATCGGGATCCGGATGCTGGACCGGGGCGAAGCGATCATCTCCACGATCGGCATCCCCTTTCCCGTCAGCACCCGCATCCACAGGTCCGGGCATTACAATACAGAACTAAAACCGTGAGAAGAAGCAGAAGATTTCTGACGGGCTCGCCACCGGGTTCTGATGCTGTTTTTTTTAGTGCATCAGTGTGTTGGTTTCTTATTGTATAGTGCAAGGATGTAAACCATTAAGAGGGCAAAAAAACCGATGGTAATCAAACCATATCCCTGTATTTCATCTCCATAGGGAGGCATCAGGGTAAACCAGATACTGTCGGCTATTATGAAAAGGCCCAGGACCGTTAATCCGGTAAAGAGCACATTATCCAAATCCATAGAAAATCCATGTTTTTATATATCGGGAACCGGTCGGATTCAGGGTTAATCCATCCCGGTGATATATCAGCCTGCATACCCTCTTACCGGGTTGTCCTGATCCCGGAATGATACCTCCCGTCACTTCCCGGTAAACAACCCCGCACCTTTTGCGATATCTTCCGGCGTTGCGTAGATGATCGCAACATCCCCTTCTTCAATACGGGTCTCGCCACCAAGATCCGTCAGCACCTCTTCGCCCCGCCGGATAGCGAGCACGAGAAGATTGTACCTTTTCCGCAGGTTGATCTCCCCGAGCGTGGTACCCGCAAGCGGGGATTTGGGTTCAACAGTAAGTGAGGTTAAGGTAATATTGGGGATATGCCGCACAAGATCCGGCAGGGTTCCCTGACCCACACTCCGGTTGCGCAGCATCTGGTAGCCATTCGCCCGGACATCCGTGATAAATGATTCAATCCGGTCACGCGGGACAAAATATTTGTTCATCACTACTGTGAAAATCTCAACAGAGGTCTCGAACTCTTCTGCAATCACCTCATCTGCCCCCAGGGAGTACAGTGATTCAACTTCACTGACATACCGGGTCCGCACAATGATGGAGAGCGAAGGATTGAGGCTGCTACACAGGCTCACAATCTTGCGGGTCGCCACCGGATCATTGATCGCCACTACCACGATCCGGGCATCCGGAATGCCGGCATGGTTAAGCACTCCTTCTCCGGTAGCATCGCCGAAAACTACCGTTTCTCCCCCGTTTCGTGCATCGATGACAAGGTCCGGGTTGAGCTCGATAATATTGTACAAAATCCCCGCCTTTCGTGCAGTAAAAGCGAGATTCCGGCCGGTAACGCCGTACCCGATGACAACCAGGTGATCTTTATGCTTCCTGCGTAACCGCTCATCATCAAGACCGCACGTTCCCTGCGCAATCCGGGACAATGCCGGCAATTCACAGAGTCGTCCGGTAACGGGCTGGCCAATAGTAATCACAAATGGCGTAACAGCCATGGTGATCAGGGCAACAACAAGGAACATCTGGTATGTTTCAAACGGCAGGATGCCGGTCATAAATCCGCTCTGGGCGATGATAAACGAGAATTCTCCCACCTGTGCAAGGGCGAGGCCGGTCATCGCCGCAGTCCGCAGCGGGTACCCGAGTGCCAGGGGTGCGGCGGTTGCAATCAGGGTTTTTGCCACAATCGCTAAGATGATTAAGAAGAGGACAAGCCAGAAATTTGCGAGCAGGACGCGGACATCCACCAGCATGCCCACAGAGATGAAGAAGAAACTGGTAAAAATATCCCGGAAGGGAAGGACAATGCTCGCGGCCTGGTGACTGTATTCCGATCCTGATATGATCAATCCCGCGAGCAGGGCGCCGATGGCAATCGAAATACCGGTAAACGAGACCAGCCACGCAACGCCAAAGCAGGTCAGGATGACAACGAGCAGGAAGAGTTCCTGGTTGCGGGTCCGGGCAATCTCGTGCATGACCCGGGGGATGATCCATTTGGCACTCACAATGAGAATAAAGATGATCACCAGATCCCGGATTACCAGCATGAGGAGTGCATCACCGGAGAAGAGGGGTGTGGAATGCAGCTGGGGAATACTTGCCAAGAACGGGATCGCCATGATCATGGGAATCGCCATTAAGTCCTGGAAGATCAGGATCCCGAGAGCAATGCTGCCGTGCGGGGAGTCCATCTCTCCCCTCTGGTGCAGGATTTTAAGCACGATTGCGGTACTTGAAAGAGAGAAGAGGAAACCCATCAGGATGGCTTCATTTGCCGGAAGACCCCACATGAAGGCAAGGCCGCAGAAAAACGCAAAGGACAACCCGACCTGGAGTGCACCGCCCACGATTGCAATGAGCCGGATCTTCCAGAGCTCCTTGAACGAGAACTCCAGGCCAATGGTAAAGAGCAGCAGGATTATGCCAATCTCCGCGAGACTGGTGACCTGATCCTGTCCCTTGATGATACTCAACCCGTACGGACCGACAATGACCCCGGTCAGGATGAACGCGACAAGGGGGGGCACCTTGATTCGGTTGAAGATCATCCCGACTATAAGCGCAATGGCAAAAACGATCAGGATGTCGGTGAAGAGTTCAAAGATCACAGGAGTGCTCCTGCATATACTATCGTTACGGTTACCGAAATATTATTTGCATACCTGGAAGAGCTCAATACATCGTAGACAAAGAAAGCTCAACACATCGTAGACCGTTTCTTTTTGCTGAGTAAGGGTCATAACATCGTATACCTTCAAGGATATAGACCGCATTCCAATGCTCTTTCGGTAGAGCACGATGAGAGAGATCTACGAAGAAGAACGAATCGAAGCCATAAAACGACATGTTGAAGGAGAGAGATCAGTAGAAATCTATCGAAGCCTTGGCAAATCCAAACCCATGTTCATGAAATGGTTGAAGAGATACCGGGCTGGCAATAAGGAATGGTATAAAGATCTTCCAAAAAGACCTCATATAATACGCAAAAAAATCGATGGGCGAATTGAAACAGCCGTCGTATAATCAGAAAATCATTGATGGACAGAACCGAGAACTCCACCAAATATTCTTTTGTGGGATCTGAGTCAATCCAATTTCGAATGGAAGAACCGGGGCATAAGCCGTAGGAAATTCCCTCACAATCCACGATTAAACGAATCATCAAACGCAATAAATTGGTCGTGTCACACAATCGGCTAAGATCTCACTGCTAGCAAAGATACCTAAGCGTTCAAAGATATCAATCTTATCGAAAATGGATTCCGGTAAACCCTACACCGAAACCGGTTAAGTAGCCGCCGCGGGGGCGTCCCTTCGGGGGCGGCGGAAGCATCCTGAATCTGGGTGAGTGACAAAGTTCCCACTAAGCGTGTCATCATCTTTTACAATTATTATAAAAAACAGGTAGACTATTCAGAAACTTTACTCTATTTTTTCAATGTGAGTATGATTGAGTACTTCTAAAAAAATAAAATGTGATATTGAAGCAAAGGTAAAACCTCTGTCAACTTCGGAATACCGGACATGGCAGGCACTCAATACAAAATACGATATGAGTTATTACACCTGATGTCGGTTTTAAAAAAAACTTTCCTGTGAGAAAATTCTCACTTTCCCAGTAATTTCAGCACGAACGCCTGGCATGCCAGCAGGTGCGGACGATCCGCTTTGGAATTGTTCCATGCAATACTGAAGAGTAAGAGCAGGGCATTGTCGAGCATTGCATAAAATTCATGATCATCATCGTATGCAGGCAGATAGGGTTTTGCGAGCAGGGCGGACTCCTCCGGCCGGAATACCTCGTAGGTTACCGGGCGGGGCAGTGACTTGTCAATGAGTGCGGAATGCTCTTTTAAGATATTGAAAGCCCTGACAACAGTTGCCGCATGCTCCACATCCCCCATCTGCCCGATAGCAGCTGTTCCTGCCCTCCGCACTGCCTCCTTATACTCTCCATGCGTGAACTGGACAAAGACAACCGCTGCATCGTGCGCTGTCTCAGGACATATGCCGGTGAATGAACCGCTGGTCTGTTCGATATAGGTTTTGATGGGATCTGCGAGTTCCTTTCCCATGGAAGCTGCATCACCGGGCTTTCCAAACCGGTACTTCAGCCGGATGAGTAAGATGGTAAGGCTTACCGCATACAACAGCTGAAGGGTTACTCCGACCGTATATTCTGTTGGCACAACAAAGAAAATGATGGCATAGATCGGCGTTGATAATCCCACAATATCTTTCTTTGGCCGGATCCAGGCAAGGTATGCTAAAAGACAGGATCCAATAACGCAACCGATAGCAAAAAACTGGAAATTAATCTCAAATCCCATCTTCCATAAGAGGATGCCTGCAAGGGTTGCGCCAAAGGATGCAACAGGTATGGCAATCTCCAGATATCGTTCATTTATGCGATCGAGCTGTGGGGGGTTATCTGCAATGGTCATAGTATGTGATCCCAAAAGTTCTTAAAAACCCGTTTTTCTCATGGTGAAAGAGGGTTGAATCCCGATGAGGAGGGGATGTACGGATCCTCATTCCTGGCGTTTTATTATTTTCCGGATAGATATGCAGTTGACGACCGGATCCCCGGTTACAATATACCTTTGGATTACCTGCCCGAGCACCTCAACGACATCGTTCACCTTCACATCCTCATTGGGAGTGGTGAACATCTTGACAGAGATCGCGCCGGAACGGTCGGCAACGGTATATTGCGGACGGTTCAGGAACTGGAAATGAACCTGTTCCACTACACCTTCAATCCGTACCGCTTTTCCCACCATGCCCGCATTGATCATCTTGATCCGCACCGTTTTTGACTGAGCCTCGTACAATGGTTCAAGATCCGCGTACTCGCTGCGGCTCATGTAATTGAGCGCAATGGGGATGACAAGGAGCATAAACAGGCCCGGTATCAGCCAGATGAGCTGTGATCGCACATCAGGGCTGTATACAGAGGCTATAAGTAACAGAATAGTGAAGAACACAAACACCGCAATTGCGATGATTGAGACCTTCACTTCAACTTTTCCAATTTTCATTAAAAATAGTATGTGTGGTTAATCTACTTCAGTGCTGCGATCTCTTTACGGAACGCAACCCAGTAGATGATACCAACGAAGAATAATGCGCCCACTATGTTACCGAGGGTCACAACAATGACGTTGGACGTCCACATGTTGATCCAGTTTGCTGTAGTTGGAACACCAGTCAGCATTGAGGTAAAGATACCTGCAGGAATAAAGTACATGTTCGCGATAGAGTGTTCGAATCCGCTGGAAACGAAGGCCATGATCGGGAACCAGATACCAAAGAACTTGCCGACCATGTCATCAGAACAAATTCCGAGGAGGATAGCGAGGTTGACAAGCCAGTTGCAGGCAATTGCCTTTAAGAATGCAGACCACATGCCCATCATTCCAACGTAACTCACCTTGGCACCGGCAATGGCTATTGCCCTGGTACCGAAAGCAGTAATTGTAGCAACACCTGCTTCATTGAACGAAACGAACGGACCGTTGGCACAGATATATGCCCAAACGACAGAACCGATCAGGTTTCCGATATATACCCAGAGCCACAGGTTCAGGACCTGATTCCAGCTGATCTTGTGGATGAATGCAGCCATCGGGGCGAGCATTGCGTCACCAGTAAAGAGCTCAGCACCCGTAAGAACGGTGATGATAAGCCCAACCGGGAACACTGCACCAAGGATCAACTGTGACATTCCTGCTGATGCGAAACCACCGGGAACTGCGCCCGCGGTAATTTGTGCTGCTGAATAGACAATACCTGTACTGCACACTGTTGCAAGGGCCCCACCCATGGCGATGTATGCGCCAGACATGAATCCACGAAGGACCATGTTCCACGCGGGCAGACCTACTTTGTATTTACCGGCATCGCCAGCCTTAGCGACGATTGCAACCGGAGGATGAAACACCATTTTTTAACACACCTCAATTGTCCACCTATACCAGCAACGTATTAAATCACTTTTCCGTATAGGTCATTTTACACTCTCTTGTGTGGATATTAATAATTTTCTAATTGTTTGTCAATCAAACACGTGTAAAGCAATGAATCGGGAAAAACCATTTCCCTTGTGTTAATGAAATATGATATACGAAATAGTATTATTAATAAACTTATTGAATCGCATTGAATCAGAAAGAAATAAAAAAAACATTACAACAAGGAAAAAAAAAGATTTTTTTATGACGCGCAGTCAGGAGAAAACAAAGCTGATGTATGGTTCCGGTTTTTAGTCAGGTATGTCCACATATTATCCAATCGTAAATTGGATAATGACAGAAACAAAAAAACAGTGCAGTTTTTTGCGAAATTTTTCCCACAGGCATACTGTTTTTTTAAGAAAGATAAACCGTTAAACAAAAAAGGATAGATGAACAACAATGAAGTATGGATAAAAAATCTCAGATCGTTCTGGTGTTGGGTATTGCCATCACTATCATTCTCTATTTTATTTTAGATATCTATCTGGCAGGTATCGTCTTTGTACTGGTAATTACATTATTTATGTCACTGCAGATTATGCGCGACAGTACATATCTTCCTGATGTGGTGGCGAGCCTGGCGGATGATGCCAAATCAATAATCTTAAAAAATTCCGGGAACTCAACAGCGTTACATATCCATGTGGCCCTTGTTCCCATGAATGCCGAGTATGATGTGCCATCCCTTGCAGTGGACGAATCCCATACCTGCCCGCTCGTTTCGATGATTGAGGAAGTCAAAGTTGTGGTAACATTTGAAAATGAAAAAAAGGACGCGTTTTCCCGGACGTACGCATTATCCGCGCTGGGAAATGAGTTCGATCCGCTTAAACCGATGATTCCGATCTTCAAATGGAAATGATCGGATACTTTAAAAATACCTCTTTTTTCCGGTAAATTTTTTAATCCCGCGAACGATTTGATGATTAACCGTGGGTATTTATGGAGTACTCATCATAAAAACAGTGCATCAGCTCGCGGCACTATTGCGCAGCATCGATTTCATGCACAGGAACAATCCCCATGAGAAAATCCCGGTTCCCCCCGATGGTAATTGATATTGTCCAGACAGCACTTTTAGTCTGTGATGGGATGGAGTTCTCTGATCTGGCAGCCTGCCCGTCATGCGGCGGGGCAGTCCGGGGATATGACACCCGGAAAAAACAGTTTGCCGTGATTATTGAAAATGATAAGAAGCGTATCATTCACATCCGGGTAAAACGATTTTCCTGTAAATCCTGCAAGAGACTCTGTTACGCGGATGAACCGTTTTATCCGGATACCCGCATCGGATCACCGGTAATCGATCTCTGTAAAACGTTTGCAGCAACTATGCCCTTCTGCCGCACTGCCACCCACCTCTCGCTGATGGGAATTGCAATCGATCGCGGCAGTGTCCGGAACTATGCAAACCGGGCATCTGGAACTATTCCAACCGCCGATATGTTCGGTATGCGCCTTCCGCTCTCAATCCTCTCGCTCTCTTCGCTCGCTGCCCGCACCGGAGAGGGGGGTGGCATCATGGGGGCAGAAGTGCTCGCCGCCTGTGGTTTCCCATCCGCACACCGGGCAGCGCCTGACCCGTTGTCCACGGGAGAAGAAGGGGAGCAGCGGCAGGAAGAGGAAGAGAAAGTAAAACGGCAGGCCGAGCGCCCATAAGACGGCGGTGATCAATATAGAGCCTATGAACAGGATCAGGCTCAATTTCCACGAGTTCATGGGATCACTTCTTTTATTTCGGAATAGCGGATACAGGATTTATGGATCGAAGGGCCAGTTCCCGCACAGCATATGCAGGAAGGGCATCAGCAACCGGTCCCAAAATCTTTGTTAAGTCCGTCCCGTCCAGTTCCTTTGAAAATATCTGTGCCCCGATACCTGCAACGATAATCTGCCTGGTATGAGATGCTGCTGCCACACTCTTTACCTGATTGCAGATCAGGTTCCGCTGCACTTCCCAGAATTGTTCTGCAACCTGCATGGCTCCCGCTTTGCCAGTCTCTTCAAGATCCGCACAAACCACGCGGGCAAGCCTGCGCAGGGATGCGGCTTTTGTTTTCTCTTTCTTATCCGGAGTGTCGCAGGAATACTGGTGAGCGCTGATATGATTAAGAACCAGATGCACATCGGCACTTATAGCAAAATATTCTGAACTGACCGGTGTTTTTTCGCCGTTAAGGCAAACCGATTGGAGAAGGGTTGCAACATTTCCCCGGAGCATGCCGGTATAGAGAAGATAGCCCTTCTGGAGCCGGTGGAGATCGGAAAGACCAAACAGCGATTCAAAACAGGCAAGCGGGATGATATCAGCAGTGGTACTTCCGATATCGAGAAGGACTGCATCGGGATATTCCTCCCGCAGGTATGCTGCCGATGCGAGCCAGTTGGCAGCTGCCAGCTGGGGCACGGCCCGGTGATGGAATTTTGCGTCCATACCGTAAAAACAGGCTCGGGGAAATGCTCTCTTCACTGCGTCCACAATAAAGGAGATGCCCTCCATCTTGTTTGAAAAACTATCCGCCAGCTCCCCGCTCATGACCACGGCTGCCTGATCATCGGGTGAAGTAACGTACTGGTCGAGCAGTGATGTGATCGGTGCATGCTCCCAGAGCGGACAGTAATGGATGTGGGCACCGCTCTCATTGACAATTTTGAGATTTGCCCCTCCCACATCAATCCCGATCATATGAAAGAGACCTTCCCGTGCGTATCAAAACGGACGCTTCCTGCAAGGTGCACATGAGTCGGGCCACCTCCTTTTGAAGCGTCAATCAGGATCTCTGCTATCTCTTCTTTCATGCAGGCTGCAATACCGACAAGACTTGTTGTGATCCGGGGGTTTACGTCCACTACATATACTTTATCGGCAACAACCACATCCACGCCACAATATCCCTGCCCCCCGAGTACAACGATCGCCTTTTTAGCGGTCTCAATGATCTCTGCTTCCCTCTCCGGATGGACAGGTGTCTCTCCACCGAGGTATTGAATCGCGCCATCTGCTGCATGCCCGATATGCTGCCGGTTCACAGCAAGGACAAGCGGGGGATTGCCCGTAAAATACAGGCATGCATCGCCGATTACCCGGCTTGCCACAATGCTCACCGAGAAATGGTCGCCGTCAATATACTGCTGGGCAAATTCCCCGTCGCCCGCTGGACTGTCTGAAACCCGTACCCCCTGCGCGCCGCAGCCTTTTACCGGTTTTATCACCCGCTTTCCTGTTGTAACTTCTTCCGGCACAGGTACGCCATGCAAACGCAGAATTTTTCCGGTCTGCACCTTGTTGGCACAGAGAGCGACTGTCATAAAACTGCAACCGAGATTGTGGGTGTGCTGCTCAAGAATCTGCGTATATCGCGCAAGCAGGTGGTCAGGTGCGATCACAAGCCCCATAGCGCACTGCGGTGCGAGACGTTCAATCTCCGCTTCAAAATCCCCGCTGCCGGGCAGCACTACTTCATACCCGGAGCGTTCAAAACTCTTTTTTATCGTGTCTGACATTGCTGCACCCTCAGCAGCAAGGGTGGGATCATGACAGGTGGCATATTCTGCAAGCAGGACTTTCATCTTTTTTATGTATGCGCTTTGAGAAAATTACCCTATCCGATCGGTGAACTATTTGTGGGGTGGCATCAATAGAAGATGGACATGAGACCTTCGATCCTGCTCACGAATGATGATGGTGTAAGTTCAGTCGGACTCTGGGCGGCGTATGAAGCGCTCACCCCCATTGCCAATGTGACAGTTGTTGCCCCGGCAACCCAGCAGAGTGCTGTTGGCAGGTCTATCTCTATCTTTGAACCCCTGCGGGCAAGCCGGATCACGATCAACGGAATTACGGCCTGGTCCGTTGCCGGTAAACCCACGGATGCCGTGATCATCGGCCTGTATGCACTCAAACTCGCCCCTACGATGATTGTGAGCGGGATCAATATCGGTGAGAACCTCTCCACTGAGTCGATCATGACTTCCGGCACCGTTGGAGCAGCTCTGGAAGGTTCCAACCAGGGCACGAAAGGTATTGCATTCTCTCTCCAGGTAGAAGACCAGGGTGACAAGTTTGATGATCCCCGCAACCATGGGCACAGCTTCGATGCTTCAAAAAAAGTGGTGCGCGATGTGGTCTCCCGCGTACTCGAGCATGGGTTCTCACAGCATACAGATGTGATCAATGTGAACATTCCGTCAGAAGTAAAAGGCGGGTACGAGATCACCCGGCTTGCCCCCAAACTCTTCCATACCGGTGTGGAAAAACGACTGGATCCCCGAGGGCGGTCGTATTTCTGGATCAATGGCCCGCTCTATGATGATGCCGGAGAAGGTACCGACGTGCATGCAATCAAGAAGGGAAATGTATCAATCACGCCGATTACGCTTGACTGCACTTCCTATGCGGCAATAGAAGATACAAAAAAAGTATTTAGGAATTAGTGAGTGGATAAAACAGTCCACCACCCGTCTATCCTATCTTTACCGCATATTTTAAAATCTTTCCATAATTTACCCGACGGCTTCGTTCGGTAGATCAAAATACAGTAAGGGTGTCTACCGCTCTGCTCTCACTCTTCATCTCCGCAGCGATTATCATCGGCACCCTGCTGCCCCTGCTTGTCTTCGGAAAGTACCGCCGTTGGTACTGAGAAGGTGCGCTGCGGTGGGAAGGATGGTGCCGGGCAAGAGTTCATCATCCTCCATCCAAAAACATAGTATGGGGAGATTCAAAAATGAAGAAGAAACCGACCAGTTCTACTGAACCGCCGGCATTTAACAGGAGAGCCGCGGAGCAGTCGTTGAATGATGTAGTAGCATTC
Source organism: Methanoregula sp. (assembly GCA_030651815.1). Classification (GTDB taxonomy): domain Archaea; phylum Halobacteriota; class Methanomicrobia; order Methanomicrobiales; family Methanospirillaceae; genus Methanoregula. Next base: position 10,167 of record JAUSBW010000065.1, on the reverse strand, counting down.
ATGGCAAACCACCAGTTTTCATCCATTGAAGAAGCCAACGCTTTTATAAAAGACCAGCTTGCCCATGGGGGGATTCCCCGTGCACAGGCAAACACCCCGCTTGAAAAGGCGCAGCAGCTGATGTACGAGGCTGAAGTCGCAAATCCAAAACGCCGTCTTGATCTGGCAAAACAAGCCCTTGCCCTCACTCCGGATTGTGCCGAGGCGTACATCATCCTTGCCGAAAATACAGCCGACCGCGACCTGCCCGCTGCTGTGGAATATGCCCGTGAAGGTGTCCGTGCCGGGAAACGGGTGCTGGGAAAAGAGATTTTCACAGAAGAGGTGGGACACTTCTGGAGCATTCTGCCCACACGCCCCTACATGCGTGCGAGAGCGGCACTTGCCGAGTTCCTCTGGTGGAATCACAACTATAACGAATCGGTTGAAGTGAGCAGGGAAACACTCCGGTTGAACCCCGGGGACAACCAGGGGATTCGGTATGTCCTCGCCCAGCGCCTAATGGCATTGGATCTGGACGACGAATTTGCGGCTCTCTACAAAGAATTCGAAGATGATGGGATGGCATGTTTTGCGTATAGCCATGTGCTCTGGTTATTCCGTAAGGAGGGGGCCTCCCCCGCAGCAGATGCCGCATTGTCTGAAGCGGTGAAGTGTAACCCGTATGTTCCTGAGTATCTCCTTTTAACCCGGAAGATGTCATCAAAAATGCCGGATCACTATGGTTTTGGAGACCGGAATGAGGCGATACTATACGTGACCGGCGCTATCGAAGCATGGGCTCGTTCAAAGGGTGCACTGCTCTGGCTGCGGAGCCGTTGCGGGAGACGGGTGCGCCATTAATAACCGGGTATTTCAGGAGCGTGCCCATCATCGGGAGGATACAGGGGTGCCCCCCAAGAAACTGACCTTTGATACGCTCATGGAGATTGCTGATGATACCCAGTGCAGGCAGTGCCTGAGGCACCTTGATGGTTCTTCTCCGGAGATTGCAAAAAAGATCACAAAGTGTCTCGAAAAAAGGGTACGCTTTGTAGACCGCAAGGCGGTAGCAGATGATCTGTATAGCGATCTTCGTAGTCTTGATGTGGAGGAACTCCGGGCTCATTCCGGAAGGATGAGGGATGGGTATGTGGATGTGTACGAAAAGGCATACGAGATGTTTCACGAGCTGGTCGAGCCGGGTATCTATGAGATGAAAAGATTGCAGGAACTCTCACTGTTTGAAGAAGCACGAGAGTACTGCATGGGTATCATGCAGGGGATTGCCGATTTCAACTCATGTGGTTCGGAGTTTTTGGATTGGATAACTGATGTTCCGGAAGATGTCATCAGTGAGACATTCGATACATGGAAGGAGGGTGACAAGAGCAGCCCCGATGAACAGGCAGAAGTTGAAACCCTGTGCCAGGTTCTGATCAGGCAGTGAGATCATCTCACCCCGGATATTATCTTTGCCGATGTTTTTATGCGACCAGTTTTTTTCACCGGATAACTGAACCCTGTCAAAATTTCAAGTCCCCCGTATTTTCGTGAGTGATTTTTAAAAATCCCCTGCTGTAAATCTGCATACCTTTTTCTCTCCTGTCCTGCATACACTAGACCATGAAGTGGGCATTGCTTTCCGTCTGGGACAAGACGGGTATCGTCAAACTCGCGCGGGAGCTCATAGAACAAAAATACAGCATTATGAGTTCCGGTGGTACCGGAAAAACGCTGGCAGAAGCCGGGATAAAATTTACTGAAGTATCCAGTTACACAGGCTTTCCAGAGATGATGGATGGGCGGGTCAAGACACTGCACCCGAAGGTTCACGGGGGTCTGCTCGGGCGAAGACAGATTGACGATGCCGTTATGGCAAAACATGGAATCAACCGTATAGATCTTCTGGTTGTCAATCTTTATCCGTTCGAAAAGATGTCTGCAAAAAAGCTGGGGCTGGAAGAGCTCATTGAATATATCGATGTCGGTGGTCCTGCCATGATCCGGGCAGCTGCCAAAAATTATCGGGATGTTGCAGTTGTAGTTGATCCTGCGGATTATCCATCGATCACCAAATCCATTCAGGAAAACGGCATAAGTCCTGAAGAGCGCCTGATGCTTGCAAAGAAGGCATTTGCCCGGACCGCTGCTTATGATGCAGCGATCAGTAATTACCTCTACCGGCTCGATGCGGATTTCCCTTCAACTTTTACCGTCCAGTACACACAGGGCAGGACTTTACGGTATGGCGAGAACCCCCACCAGAAAGCAGCGGTGTATGGAACTTGTGGAATTGCAGGCATCGAACCCATCCAGGGAAAACAGATGTCTTACAACAATTACCTTGACGTCAATGCCGGAGTCGGACTCGCAAGAGAATTTGATGAACCCGCAGCAGTCATTGTAAAACACAACAATCCCTGTGGTGTTGCTGTTGATTCTGAAATTTTTTTAGCCTATGTGACCGCTCGCGAAGTTGATCCTGTATCAGCCTATGGATCTGTAGTCTCGTTCAACCGTGAAGTGGATGCGAGCCTGGCTGAAGAGATCTGTAAAACATTTGTTGAAGTGGTTGTTGCCCCATCTTTTTCTCCGGATGCTCTTGTCGTAATGAAAAAGAAAGATACCATGCGAGTGCTGGTGCTTCCCAAAAAAGAAGAGGCCGATGAGATCCGGACAATTGATGGGGGTGTCCTGGTACAACATACTCCGGCATACCAGGAGCACTGGGAAGTTATCACCGACCGGGACCCCACCCCTGCTGAGATGAATGCCCTTCAGCTGGCTTGGAAAGTCTGCAAACATACCAGGAGCAACACCATCATTTTTGCCGATCAGAAACGCACGCTCGGAATCGGTGCCGGCCAGATGAGTCGCGTTGATTCGGCAAAGATCGCAATCGGAAAAGCCTGTGCCCCCCTCAAAGGCTCATCGGTTGCATCTGATGCATTCCTTCCGTTTGCAGACACGCTCGAAGTTGCTGCACAGGCCGGTGCAACAGCGCTGATTCAGCCGGGTGGATCGATCCGGGATAAGGAAGTCATTGAAGCTGCAAACCGCTTGCAGATGGCGATGGTTTTTACGGGTGTACGGTACTTCAGGCACTGAATTATCCGGATTATTTTTCTGATTGGGCCTGGAATTTAAGATAAATTTATATTCTGCGAAGATATCATACCATATTAAATCGTTTGTGGTTGAAGAAGCCGCGGGTGATCAACAGAATTACCATTAAGGAGGTTAACGATATGGATTACGGAAGTATGGTTGGAGAATCCTTTGAGTATGCAAAGGAAGCTGTTGTTGGCAAGTGGAACAAGTGGATAATGCTTATCATTGCAACTATTCTTCTGGGTATCCCGCTTGCAGGATATTCCTTAAAAGTCCTTCGCGGTGAGAAGCCTGCACCGGAAGTTAACGACTGGGGCACCCTGTTCATTGATGGTATCAAGTATATCATTATCATGTTTATCTACATGATACCTGCGTTGATTGTCCTTTTCGTTGTTGTTGGCGGATCAGCTCTCGGCGCAATGAGTAAAAACCCCACAACAGCAATGGCCGCAACCGGGGGTATGCTGTTCGGTATGCTGCTTTTTGCTGTCGTTGCGCTGATTACTTCGATCTTTGCACTCATTGGAGTTGTCCGCTTTGCACGAACCGGTAGCATTGGTGAGGCATTTAACTTTAGCGCAATCCTGGCAACAATCGAGAAAATCGGCTGGGTTCCGTATATCATTGCCCTTGTAGTCCTGGTTGTCGTTCAGATAATCATTGGAATCATTGTTTCAATTATTATGATGATCCCGATCCTTGGCTTCATCATCTATCTCTGTCTCATCTCACCTATCATGCTCTTCCAGGCACGCTACATCTGCCAGATCTACGACAGTGCCGGTGCAGCATAACAATACAATTCTTTTTTCTGATTAATTATTAAGAACCTGAAGTTTGATACAATAACCAGCGGGTCAAAAATTTCTCTCCCGATTGATCTCTGTTCATTGTTTGTTTTGGATTTATGATATTTATGATTCCGGGTAAAGGGTTAAAAAACTACGATTTTTGTCGTTAGAGTGCCAACTCTTGCGTGAGGAGGGAAAAGATTTTTTATCAGGGAGATCTGAAAAGATTATTGCCGGGAAAAATGGACAGCACCATCGATCATTGCGTGGGCAAAAGCCGGCGTGAAATAAGCATGCGTATAGCAGCCAAGAACATTTTGAGAGATCAACCCGTCTTTTCCTCCATCGATACCTTTCCCGCGGGACAACCGCAGTGCATACCGGGCATCGCGTGCAGGTTCGATCCTTGAATAATGAAATTCATGACCTTTGATCGGCAGACTGGCAGGCAGAAACGAGAGGTTCCCGATGCTCTCCCCTTTTACATAACCAAGCGCCTGGATACTACGGGTCATCTCTGCACAAGCGGGAAGTATGCCACACATCCGGTAGGTTTTATCCGATCGAATCTCTTTTGTAAGATACATCAGCCCGCCACATTCCGCATACACCGGCATACCCGAATCAGCCGCATGTTTGAGTTCCTGCGTGCAATGCGATGATTCGAGCTCAGCGAGATGGAGCTCAGGGTAACCCCCGCCGAGATACACTGCATCGACATCAGGAAGCGAACCTGACAGGGGGCTGAAAAAAACCAGTTCTGCCCCTGCCTTCCGAAGATTATCAAGATTATCCTGGTAATAAAAACAGAACGCTTCATCGAGAGCAACACCAATTTTTGAATGAGCCTGCTGCTCGCATTCCTCTGTATTGATCATATCTCTCAAGGGAGCAGACTGATGTGCAGCTGCTAAAAGTGCATCCAGATTACAGTTCTCTTCGATAATTTTTCCGAACTCTCCCATACTCGCCGATTCGTGAGCCATCTTAAGTCCGAGATGCCTGCTTTCGACAGCCAGTTCTTCTTTCCAGGGAATGAACCCGAAAGAGGGAATGGTTAAGGAGGGTTCAATCATCAAGCGGTGCCGTGGGCTGCCAATACTATTGAGGATCACTCCGCTGAACGTGAGGGTTGGATCATATCGCCGGAATCCATCAATCAGTGCATGGACACTGCGGGACATGCCTTTGGCATCCACTACAAGTATAACCGGGGCCTTTAAGATCCGTGCGACATGAGCAGTGCTCGAAATATCGGAGCCATCCACCCCGTCATACATACCCATGACGCCTTCGATCACCGCTATGTCTGCACCTTCAGATGCCCGGATAAATGTGTTGATACAACCCTCTTTTCCCATCATGAACGGATCAAGGTTCCGCGAATTGCGTCCGCAGATCCGGGTGTGATGGGATGGATCGATAAAGTCCGGCCCGATTTTGAATGGCTGGACTTTTAATCCCCTGCGGGTAAGTGCAGCCATAATGCCGCTGGCTATCGTTGTCTTGCCGCACCCGCTGTGCGTGCCGGCAATAACAATGCGGGGAACAGGATTCATGGCGCACTTCCGTTTTTTTCATTGGCCTCTCCAGGTGCGATAGTAAGCTGGTGTACGGGAATGCGGACTCCGCTCTCAAGACCGTAGGCATCCACTCTTAAGTATACACGTTTGACCATGCTCTCCGTTGTCAGGATCAGGCAATCCTCTCCCAGCAGTGCTTTAAGAATACATTTATCTATTACGCCATAGGTAAAATCAAGGTTAATACAGAACTTTTCTGCACACTGCTTTGCACGGGTGCCCATGGCTCCTGTACAAATTCCCGTGTGCACCGATAACCATTCCGACAGATTTTCCCCGTTGTCCTGATCGACATTGCACACGGTAATCATTCCGTGCCGGCTATGGCTGCGGGAATGTTCAAATAACGTATCAATGCAGTGCATCATGTCCAGAACAGTACGGGGTTTTTTCCCGGTTAGCAAAAAACCTCTTTTCTGCAGTTCCATGTGCAGTTCAAGAAGTATCGGAAGGGACAGGTGAGCTGTACGAACTGATTCAGGGTTGCCAAAAGCCACTTCAGGAATATCTTCTTTGAGGATTTTTCCGTTAAGCATCAGGATGGCACGATCAGCCCAAGGGTATGCCAGTTCAACATCATGGGTGGAGATGATGATGGTCTTACCCTCATGATTCAGCTCATCGAGCAGTTCCATAATATCTTCTGATCCCAATGGATCAAGACCACTGGTGGGTTCATCGAACACCAGCACATCCGAATCCATTGCCAGCACGCCGGCAATTGCTACCCGTTTTTTCTCTCCGCCGGAGAGCTGGTGAGGAGGGCGGCGCTCAAATCCCTCGAGCCCGACATGCCGGAGTGCCTGTGTTACGGCCTCTTTTACCTCGCTCTGACTGTAACCGAGATTGGTCGGTCCGAAGGCCACATCCTGGTACACGGTCGGGGCGATGATCTGGCGGTCCGGGTTCTGGAGGACAAAACCTACGCGTTTTCGCAGCATCCGCAGCGATGCAGTATCGTATCGTATTGGCTGATCATCAAAGAGCATCAGGCCGGTGTCCGGGCGTATCATACCATTGAACATGGTAAGAAGCGTAGATTTCCCGGCTCCGTTGGGCCCCACAAGAGCAATCTTTTCTTTCCTGCGGATATGGAAACTGATGCCGCAGATAGCTTCCATTCCCCGGGGATAGCGATACCGGATATCACGGGCTTCAAGTATGATGCTGCTCATGGTTCATCCTAAATTATAGTAATCGTCCCTGATACAATCACAACGGCTGTTGATAAAAAAAGAAAGATCATAACCGCAAGACATGGAATTCGCTCAACAGGCCGGCTCTCACCCAGCAGGGCAAATTTTCCGTCATAACACCGTGCATCCATTGCCCGGATCAGATCTTCTCCTGCATCCCAGCTGGCGATGAATGCGGCTCCACATAAAGTGGCAAAGGAATGCAGGGATTCGCGATATGTGGAATAACCCAGACGCATCACCTGCGCATGATAGATCTGGATCACTTGATCTATGAGTATAAAGATCGTGCGGTAGATGATCATCATCAGGTCAATGACTACTTCCGGAACCCTGCACTGGCGAAACACAATGAAAATATCTGTCATCGGGGTCGTTAATGCAATAAATATCATAGCTGACATCCCGCCAATAACCCGGCAGAATACAAACATTCCCTGGTTTATGCTTTCACGCGTGATGGACAGCGAGAATGATGGTAAGATATTCCATTGCCAGAAAATATCCTGTCCCCCTGTGATGAGGATGAGGCCGGCTACACTCATGATAGCAAACCAGAAGGGGACTATGAAAAGTTCTGCATAGATTTTTGCATCCACCCGGGCAAGGATAAGAATTGCACAGCTGAGAACAATGGCAATAAAAAGCGGGGCAATATAACCCGTTGAGAGGAGACAGAGGAGGATGGCGCCGAGACCGGCTGCCAGTTTTAAGTATGCGTTTACCTCCCGGAGTCCGTTCTTCTGGGCAATGTCTTCCAGAAGTTCCTCAAACATAGATAATAGTCACTCCCTGTATCGATTATGCTTTCTTCTTCTGTCCTGTCCAGTAACCAAATACGCCGCCAACAAGGATCCCGCCAACAGCCGCCTGCAGTGCAAAAAGACATGATTCAATCTCACCGCTTGACGGTTCCCACTGGGGGATAAGCGGTTGGAAATTTTCCAGGGGCGTTCCCGAAAGTTGAGCTACAAGTCCTGAACCGACATTGTCAGAACCGGCAAATTCTGCATCGCTCATAGTAGAACTCGTGTAAATGAATAGTGCGCAGAATGCTACAATTGCAATCACGGTCAGAAGTTCAAGAGTGTATTTGTAGCTCATCAGATATCACTCCGTGCCGCATTGATCTTCTCTTCTGAGAAGATTTTCAGCCGTATCAGGATATCCGGTTTTAAGGCAATGATATATTTGAACACCAGAGCAAGGACAATTCCTTCAACAATGGCAAGAGGAATCTGCGTTACGGCAAATATTCCCATAAACAGGATGAATGAGCTGACAAAGCCTCCGGTCTCTGCCGGGTATGCCAGTGCCAGTTCGAGCGAGGTTGTTACATACGTAAACATATCAGCCAGAGCGGTTACCAGAAATACGGTAATGTAGATATTGACCGATGTGTCCCGGAGTAACCGGTATACGCCATAACCAACCAGAGGTCCGACAATCCCCATGGACACGATATTTGCGCCCAGAACTGACAGTCCACCGTGTGCAAGGAACAGGCTCTGGAACAGGAGTACAATAGCGCAGACAACTGCTGTGATCCATGGCCCGAAGGATATGGTTGAGAGGCCGGTTCCGGTAGGATGCGAACAACTGCCGGTAACGGACGGGAGTTTTAAGGATGACAGGATGAAGATGAATCCTCCTGTCACTCCGAGCAGAGGTAGCGCCTCACGGTCTGCTGCAAGGACTTTTTTCAACTGATATATTCCGAGCATGAGGCAGGGCAGGGCAACAATCCACCACACCACACACCATTGCCAGGGTAAGAATCCTTCCATAATATGCATGATATCACCTTTTTAAGATACGAATTATTACTTCAAACAAATTAACTTGATTTAAATCAAATAAATTTGTATCCAAACGTTGATTCAAACGGTATTAATATTTTTTGATGTTTGATGAAATGTGCGAAAGAAACACCATGATGTGCGCATCAGGCAGAACCCTGTGAATATCGCCCATGTTTTCCAGGCTTGACAGGAAATTTCAGAGGGTATAAAAAAATTTAATTTGGGCATCCATTGGTGATTTCCTCCTCAATTTACGAGTTTTTCATGCTAAAATTTCTTCTTCTGAAAATGGTAAACCAGGTAGACTGCACCAATAATGGCAGCCACAATTATGGAAAGATAGACGGGATTTGAAAATATAGCGGTCATACCCGCAGGGGCGGTCACATTCACCTTGACTTTCATGGTATCGGAGATATATGTGTTATCGAGTTCATCCCGGTACCGGATTTCCGAGTCAAGCCCGTATTCCTTTATCGTTGCCGACCGATCAACACTCATGACATACGATACAGTCCGGGATTCGCCGGATTTCAGATCCCCGATATAGGCAATATCGTCATTGCTGGTAAAGGGATCAACAGCACTTATCCGTGCCTGCGCACTTTTTATCGTTGTATCGCCGGTATTTTTGTACTCTACCGTGATGACTTTCTTATTTCCGGGATTCATCTCAGCTGGGGGTGATGCGACTGCAAAATCCGCTTTTCCGCCAACAGATACTCCAACCGTATCGCTTCGGGAAAAGACAAAGTCCCCTTCATTGTTCTCATATACTACAACCACATCTACGGGATAGGTCTGTTTTTGCGCATCGCTGGATACTGATACTTTATACCGGCAATCCACAACACTACCCGGTGCGAAGTCCCCCACATAAACGCTGCTGTCTGTTGGAATGATGGGACTGTTGCCATTTCTGATAATTTTTACAATAGATTTGGTCCCTGTATCAGAACCAATATTTTTTATCTTCATATTAAGATAGCCTTCTGTTCCCACATTCAGGTGTTCAGGTATTGCTGAAAGGACATCGATAGAGACATCAGGTTTAATTTTTATGGGAAGGAGAATTGACTGGTTTATCGTTTTGTAAGAGTATTTGATTGTATCAACACCATATTGTTCAGCCGTGTAGAGGTACGTATAACTGAGGTCCAGGGGTAGATTGTAATTACCGGCAGGTGCATCTGCATTGATCCTGGATGTGAATATGACATCTGTAATGCTTGCACCTTTGAGATCTCCCAGCATCTGGGGATCGGTTTTGATGACCAGCGGTGCATTGCCGGGCAGAACTTTGACTGTCAGGAACTTTGCGGTATTTGGGAGATCGTCGTGTCCAACAATATCGGATCGTACAAATTTGAATTCATTGAGCCCGGTATTTTCAATAACAATTTTCAGCTGGACCTCTTTACCCGGACTGAACTCATTGGTACCCGAAATATATGCTGACAACTCCGGACTCCCGGCCATGTACTTTGTATCTGCCATTGCAGGTGCAATCAGGCATGCAAAAAGAATGGGTCGTGTCACAAGATCAGCTAAGCGACCGTAATTTATCTCCGTCTCGGGAGATAAGAGGGGGCACGGGAAGACCCCGAACTTTAGGTCGGGGATGAAGTGCCTCCCTCTTTGTCGTCTAACGCTCCTATTGCCTGCTAACAATTGTATAAGTCAAAATGAACCGAGGTCA
>JAUSBW010000062.1 GCA_030651815.1 Methanoregula sp. | reverse complement strand
GAACTGTGCAGCACAATATTTTTTGTCTGTACACAGAACAAATTATTATCGAATGTCTACACAAATAAAATTTCTGTTGGCATGACTAACGCATTCATCCCGTGACTAAAGTCATGGGCTTTCTGCTGCTTTGATCGTAATGAATCCTGATCAACTATGTCTTGCAGGAAACTCACCCTTGTCGCGCTTACCACGCTCGTGCTCATTCTTACCGCAGTCATTGCCAGCGGGTGCATAAGCTCAACAGCAACAGCACCGGCAGGGGATATCAAAAAGTTCTGTTCAGCGGATGAGATCCGCGAGTACATTAAGAACAACACCCAGCTCGCACAGGATTCAGACTATTACACAGACGGGACGTGGTCAATGGATCGCATGGTTGTTCCGGCAATGGCAGAGTCATCGGCAAAGGGGACTTCCCTGTCGGGCGCTCTTCCTTCTTCCGGTAGCATCGGTTCGCCTGGCTACTCAGAGACCAATGTGCAGGTCGCAGGAGTCGATGAACCGGACTTTGTCAAGAACGATGCCCGGTACATCTACGTGATCTCGGGCAGCACACTTACGATCGTGGATGCGTATCCGGCGTCATCAGCATCCATACTTTCAAAGACTGATATTGAAGATACGCCCCGCGAGCTCTTCATCACCGGTGACAGGCTCGTACTCTTAAAGACCGGCACTTCAGAAATTTCTGAAAGTGACACGCCGCAGGGCTCGGATATCGCTTCGAAAGTTGCGATGATGCCCCCGAGGTACCCGTACTACCGCTCTGCACCGGTCACCCATGCGATCTTTTATGATATCAGTGACCGGGCACACTTAAAGCTGCTCAAAGATTACACCATTGACGGCGATTATGTCAATGCGAGGATGATCGGCAACACCGTGTACCTGCTCTCCCGCGAATCGGTGTACCCGTACAATGACCGGATCATCGTCCCTGCTATACGGGAGAATGCAAAGGTTGTCATTACACCGGACGTATACTATTTCGATAACCCCGAACGCCAGTACGATTTTACCACTGTTTCTTCGTTTGATGCCGGCAATGGGGCCACAAAGGATGCAAAGACGTACCTTGTCGGCAGCGGCAACATCGTCTACGTCTCGCCCGATGCGATGTACGTGAGCTACCAGAAGTACCACAACATCTACCGCCCGATACGGGGTATAGTGGAACCCGCAATGGGTGTGGTGCAGGGTTCCGGCGGATCGGCTGGCGGTGCGGCACTGGTATCTGTATCCTCCATTATCGAAGATTTCAACACCATGAGCGAGGCGGACAAACAGGTGGCCATCGCAGAGTTAAAGAGCGGTGAGCAGGAAGCGATCCGCAAGAGAGAGATCGATCAGAGCACCACGGTAATCCACAAGATCGGGATCAACAATGGTGCGATCACCTACCTGGCAAAGGGTGAGGTACCGGGATACCTCAAGAACCAGTTCGCAATGGACGAATATGGCGGCAACCTCCGGGTTGCAACCACGTCCGATGTCTGGACAACCAAGGGACAGTACGAGTACAACAACGTCTTTGTGCTGGACAGCGCGATGAAGACGATAGGGTCACTTACGCATATTGCCGTGCAAGAGAAGATCTACTCGACCCGGTTTATCGGTGACCGTCTCTACATGGTCACGTTCAAACGCATAGACCCGTTCTTTGTAATCGACCTCTCGACTCCCGCAAGCCCAAAGATACTTGGCAAGCTCAAGATCCCCGGCTACTCCGATTATCTCCACCCGTATGACAAGAACCTCATCATCGGCATCGGCAAGGAGACCTCAGCCAACGACTGGGGCGGTGTGTCAACACAGGGACTCAAGCTGGCACTCTTCGATGTCTCGGATGTGGAGCACCCCCGGCAGGTGGGTAAAGTTGAGATCGGTGATGCCGGTTCGGACTCCGCTGCACTCTCAGATCACCGGGCATTCCTTTTTGATAAGAGCAAAAACCTGCTCGTGATCCCGGCCCGGGTCGTGAGGCAGGACGCAGGTCAGGATAAGAAACTCAGTGGCGACCGGCTACAGATCTGGTACGGGGCGTACGTGTTCGGTGTCAACCCGGATACCGGGTTTGTCCTGCGGGGTACCGTGGAGCACGGCACGGGTGGCAGCGGGTACTACTGGTATGGCAGCTCGCAGAATGAAGTGAAGCGCTCGCTCTACATCGGCGATACGCTTTACACACTTTCATCCGCGAAGATCCTTGCAAATTCCTTGAGCCAGATCAATACAACGGTTGCGACGATTGAGCTGGACGGGAAGGATGAGGTGCTGTATCCGGTGATGCGGATGGTGGAGTGAGAGAGAATTTTCTTTTTTAAAATTCCCAAAAATTTTTTGTGGCGCATAGAAAATTCTGAAAAAAAATTGGGCGTGTGAGAAAAATCGGGAAACTTTTTTTTTGGAAAAATCTGTACACGCACTCCACCGCAAACCGGAATTATTTCCAACAGCCCAAAAACCTGACAAATCCTCACAAAACCCCCAATTCTCCGACGTGAACGCAATAGCGGGCAACCAAGGGTATTTGCAGACGGTTTCTGCCAAAAAACCACTTGAAATATGTGCCAAAAAAAGTGACCAACAGAAACCCGCTATTTTAACAGATTTTATACGGTTTAAAACGCTTGTTTTTCGAAAATACGCGTTTTAATCGATATTTTTTCGATATGTTGACACCACTTCCAAAAAAACCGAAAACTGAAACGTGAAAATGGCAATCGGAGCCCGTATAGGGCTCAGAATAGTGTATCTTTTGGAACTGGGGACCGACCCGGTTCCTGGCTTTGTCTGACATACTCCGGATCACATGTTCATGCAAATACTCCAGGAGTTTTCGATCAAACAGGGGTTCATTTACACCTAATCGGAGCCCATATTGAAGAGATACAAAAATCAAAGCCTGGAAAACGCCCGGATTCGAGGTTTTTGCCATCGGAGTTAACTCCTTTTTTTTAAGTGGGAAGCATCCTTGAATTGCCCGGCATCGCACATGTGATTTCTAAAATAATGGGTGAGGGCTTGTGTGGCGGCAGCGACCCTGTGTTTGAACCGGGCGAGTGCATCGATATATCTGGTTGGATTTTTTATTGATGAGTTATGCGGTGCGATTGAGGCTGGAATTATTCTGATCAAAAACCCTATCATCTTCCGGATGATACACTGTGGTGCGTATGTTGAAATTAGCCAATCAGGTTATTGTTCTTGACCGCCTCAATATCAACGGTCATCTTCATCATCTTTCCCGAGAACTTCAAATCACCGTAGGACACGATGAAGATCGACTCACCCTGTCAAACGAAGAGTTCGGGCTTTTAGTTTCAGCACCAACCCTTGAGGAGGGTATTGCAGGAATCTCGGATGAGCTCTCAATGCTCTGGGAAGTATACGTTGCTGATAATCCGGCGAACCTTACAAGAGATGCACTACGGCTTCGTTCAAATCTTAAATCTCTTGTTGCGGCCGGTGCTGGTTCTTGAGGAGCTGCGAAGACACGCGATATCGTGGCTGCTCTTCTCAAGAAAGGGTTTGAGGAGCGATCATCCCATCACAAGATCTTTTATCTCTGCATTGACGGAAAGATATCCGGGGTTCACACGTTCCTGAGTCACGGGATGAAAGAGTACAACACTGACCTGCTCGCAAAGATGAGGACCCAACTACATCTGTCCGGAAAAGAATTAGACGATCTTATCCGCTGCCCGTTATCTGGTGAGGATTATGCAAAGTTGCTGATCGAGCGTGGGATATTGGAAAAATAATGGAAAAATGAATGGGATGGGCATTCCAACTTTTAGTTAGAAGTTCTGTTTTGATTTTAAAAATTGCAGGAACTCTGTTAATCCCCAAGTCTGGCGGATTAAGATAGTTTTTTGAAAGTTTACGGTTTTGATTTTGCGGAATGTGTGGAACAATCGATAATGAAATTGCCTTTATCGAACACGCGGTTTCTGATAGAATGAAAAGGGAGGGCTGTCAAGCCGCAGCGGCCCGCGTTCGCACCGGGCGAGTGTATCAGCGCGAGGTCGGGGCGGACATGTCACTGAGCGTTCGGCATGAGTACGATCAACAGCGACAAACATTCCGCGAAGCGGTATGCGAGGAGCGGGCGAGAGAAGCCACTGGCGACAGAGCAGCGCGACGAGCCAGGGGCGTCATCGTTAGCCCGATCAACCGCGAGAAACAGGGAGGTGATGTGAAGCGAGCCGGAGTGGAGTGAGCGCAAGCGAGCGGAATGAGGACGAGTGGACATGACCGAGCGTCTTCGTGTCAACCGCAACCCCTATTTCTGATTGGTTCAAGAATGGAGGTTCTGTCGAAAAATCCAGTGATTACACCATTTTTTCATGATGATACTAAATTAAAAAAAAAAGTCAGTATGATTATTATTCGCAACCGTTTTTTTTATCGAGATCCGTCCCCAAGGGTCAAATTATCATCGACAGATAA
>JAUSBW010000060.1 GCA_030651815.1 Methanoregula sp. | reverse complement strand
TCGAGTAATTTTGCCTCGATTTTTAGGTCTGTCAGCATATAGACGAGATATTCTATCGGTACTACTTCATCATCAGGAAGGCAAACTTTTACTTGCAGTGGGACTATAATTTCCATTTGGGGTGGTCTCCTTTTTGTTTTTCTCTAACAATGAGATCATCTCAAAGATGATTATCTTAGCCGATCATTGGACACAATCAAAAAATTATGCACGGGATTTTTTCTTTCCGTGAGCGATAACAGCCGCGAGATATTTGTCAGGATCAGCTTCAAGCCACTGTTTTCGTTCTTTGGTGTAATCGCCGCTTCCCGGATCATATATCTGGAGGAACCGTACCGCATCGACAGGTCCAAGCACTTTCACGAGTGCATCAATTCCCAGTTTGTGGATTTCATTCAACGTCTTTTCTTTCATTTCCTGATACCTCCTCATACCCCCGGCAGGGTTCATGATTCGTAAGGAGATTGTGCTGTGAAGGTTCATCTTTCTCCAACGTGTCGTCAGTGGTGATCCAAACACGGGGTATTGGAGAAAAAAATGGAGAGGATTTATTTTTTCTTAATTTTTTTCTGCCGTTTGAGTAATCTTTCTTTTACTTCATCAATATTATCAGGCAGCCACTGATGACGCTCTTTTGTATAGTCCCCGCTACCGGTTTCATAACTCTGGTTAAATCGTGCCATATCAACAGGGCCAAGTGTCTTTGAGAGTGCACTGATACCCTCTTTTCTTATTTCACTGATTGTTTTCATCTGATGACACCTCGATTGAGCCATTCAACGGGATTTTTAATTTCAATAGTTATTCTGATTACCGTTCCCTTTTCCCGGTTCCCCGGTCTCTATTGAAAAAAGATATTTATTCTGAACCTGAAGCAGTTTTGGCTGCTTTTTGCATTTCCAGAATCTCATTGCAAATCTGGTCGAGATCATTACTCAGCCACTGCTTGCGCTCCTTGGTATAATCCCCTTTTCCATGATCAAACATCTGAATGAAGCGGACCATATCAACAGGACCAAGTGTCTTACGCAGAGCATTTATCCCTTCTCATGGATTTCATGCAGTGTCTTCACTTTCATTCCCGGTCACCTCCTCATACCATACAGCAGGGTTCACGATTCTTAATTGAAATTATATCGCTGCATTGGCTCATAATGTTTTTCAATGTATCATCAGTCGTGATCAGAACCGTTGCTCCCGCCCGCTCTGCACAGGCAGTCCGGATCTTCTGGACGCCGCTTCCCCACCGTTCGATCCATGCCATGTCGTAAAAAATCTGTGCGATTCCCTTGTTCCGCAGGACCGATGCGTGCGAAGAAAACAATTCGGACAACGTGATGCCGGAAGCCAGCCGTCCCGGGCTCCATACATTTAAGAATGCTTCCATGATACGAATCTCAACAGAAGAGCTGATCGTGCAGTGACGGTGACAGCATCCTTTGTTGTAGAGCACCGGAGTGGCCAGACCAATCTTCTCTTGGGATGAAGTTATGCAGCGATATTGGACAAATTTTAGGGATGCCCCTAATGCAGCCAGTAGGAGGTTCTGAAGTTTATTGGGTGGCATGCCCCACTATAGCTCGATATTGACCGAAGAAAAAGAAAAAAGTAAATATTTACAATACGTATCATCCGGACATGACAGAATCAGAATGTGCCACCAAAAGGATTCCAGTATGCCCGAGCACGTGGGAAAGCGTTCACCAGCTCAGGATGCCAGGACAAACCTATGACGATGTAATCAGGGAACTTATCCGGACCAACTCCGAGACCAAACTGATCGAAGAGACAGAACGCATTTGTAAAAGAGGTCATTTTGTGGAGTATAAACTTTGACCTTCATACTCAGGATCGATGATGATGATGCACTGCCCTTTATCAGACAA
Source organism: Methanoregula sp. (assembly GCA_030651815.1). Classification (GTDB taxonomy): domain Archaea; phylum Halobacteriota; class Methanomicrobia; order Methanomicrobiales; family Methanospirillaceae; genus Methanoregula. The sequence continues at coordinate 13,321 of JAUSBW010000060.1, read as the reverse complement.
CTTCCGGAAAAAAGTCGGCGTATCGTCGATTCTAAAATAAAACTCCTGGCAGAAGACCCCTACCCCGGCAAAGGAGGAGACAAAGAATGTCTTACCTTACGTGATGGCGTCAAGATTTATCGCCTTCACATTGCCAGAAGTATCACGGTATTCTACAAGATTCGTGATGATACGATCTTCATCACTGAGGTTTTGACCATCCAGCAGGCTCATAAAAAATATAATCGATTATAATTTTTTGGTCGTGTCACACAATCGGCTAAGATCTCACTGCTAGCAAAGATACCTAAGCGTTCAAAGATATCAATCTTATCGAAAATGGATTCCGGTAAACCCTACAACGAAACCGGTTAAGTAGCCGCCGCGGGGGCGTCCCTTCGGGGGCGGCGAAAGCATCCTGAATCTGGGTGAGTGGCAAAGTCTCCACTAAGCGTGTCATCACTCTCAATTATACGACTGATTTCAATGACTTTCAATATCCATAGACAGCAGAACTGTCATTTTAGAGACATAGTGATGTCCCATCTTTTCGTTACGAAATGCCCTGTACTGCCACGGACTTGTATATCTTACGAGGATTAATCTCAAAATCGCTTCCAGTCCACGAGTAGTCCATCGCATCCATTTGTGCTTCACACGTTTCGAGATCTCACCCATGAGTCGTTCAATCATGTTTGAGTTCCAGGGAATATCGATTCCATTGATGGATAATCGGGCAAATGTGACGAGGGTATTTGAGAATGTGTTAAGAAATTTAGCAGACTGGGAACACCCCATATCTTTCAGTCGGTTTGCCAGCGACTCCAGACCATCAACAACCTGATTGATCTTTTCACCAATCCGATCCGGTTCGGATTTATGAAACACCACGACATTTTTGAGCGAAAGAAGCAGTGCTTTGAGTTCATTAACGTTCTCTTTTCGTTGTTTCAGGTCCAATGCATTATCCTCCCATAACTTGTAACCCAATATCCGGAACCCGTGAATCAGGTCCGTCTGAAATTGAATATTTTCATTCGCAAATGCGGCTCTTAGTTCTGGTTCTCCATCACTCACGATTACTGCAATCTCTGAAAGTGTTCCATTGGATTTAAGCTGATCTGCCATTTTCTTCCAAGACTTATTTACTGTCATATCAAGCAGAACGTTTCCGTCATCACTTACACCGAGCATTACATTTATGTCATTTTGTTTTATTCCTGGCTCCTGAGAGTGGGACTTGGTACCGTCAGCCATGGCCACTTGCATACTTGCATTTCCCGGATTGATATCAATCGATTCACCGAATTCTTTTACCTGTTTATTTATGGTCGTTCGGGATGGGACCACCGGGATCACAATGCTGAGTTCCTCAACGGTGTCGCGATAACTCAGTTTTTGAGCGAAATCAACACACATCATCACAATGTCGGGTTGATATTTTTGTTTCCCTGCAAATTGGATCGTTTCAAAAACAGGCTTGATTATCCGATTTTGTTCAAGATCCTTGACTCTATTCACTTTGAGGTTTAGTTGTCCGATGGAGGTTATTGGTTTTCTTACGGATGTTCCCGCACGTGCATACCTTTCATTTCCCATTTTTTTTGAATATTTTTCTCCACAAAGTTTTGTCACGATCTCAGTATCTGCTGTATTTATGAGTTGTTCGACTAATTTTGCCTCGATTTTTAGGTTTCTTATCTCATTGACGAGATATTCTATCGGTACTACTTCATTTTCAGGAAGGCAAACTTTTACTTGCATCAGGACTATAATTTCCATTTGGGGTGGTCTCCTTTTGTTTTGGACTAACAATGAGATCATCCCAAAGATGATTATCTTAGCCGATCATTGGACACAATCAATTTATTAGATCCCAAGATCAATGGACAATGAAGACGATACAAAGTTTGTTGATATTATGCTATACGTCAATCTACTAAAATTATGCCTGACATTATAATCGCACTACCCTCAGTACAATCGTTACTCATTCAGATGCAATCCCGAGGAACGCCAATTTCAACCGGAACTGCTTTTGTGATGCAGGCACCACGTTGCCCAGTCCTTATTACAAATCGTCATAACGTAACAGGCTGTCGCCCGGATACAGGTCAACCACTTTTTCCAAATGGCGATGTTCCAGATTCCATAGTTATCACTCATAACCGAAAAGGTCACCTAGGGGAATGGATTCCGCGGACAGAACCTCTTTATGAAGGGGAAACCCCGAGATGGAAGGAACACCCCACATTAGGTAAAGAGGCAGACTTTGTTGCTCTTCCACTGACTCAACTTGATGATGTAGAATTGTATCCATATGATGCCGTAGGTACTCCGATTCGTGTCGGACCAGCGGACATCGTGAGTGTTATTGGGTTTCCATTTGGACTTCAAGCGGGAGGATCTCTTGCAGTATGGGCGACTGGTTTTGTCGCGTCAGAGCCAGATATAAATTTTCGTGGGTTGCCTCTTTTTCTGATAGATTGTAGAAGTCGTCCAGGTCAATCGGGATCTGCAGTGATTGCATACAGGAATGGAGGGGCTATTCCCATGGATGGTGGGTCGACTACACTCGGATCTTCTCCGGTTTGGCGATTTTTAGGGATCTACAGTGGTCGAATAAATGAACAATCGGATCTTGGATTCGTGTGGAAAGCAATTGCTGTAAAGGAGCTTGTCGATATAATCGTTTGAATTAATGATATTGAACACCCCAATAATATTGACTAAGTGCATCAATCGCCGAATAAGTTATCTCAATCTGACCCGGGACAGCAGCGTCCTCTCCTGTTCGAGCCTCGCCTCCTGTAATTTCTTATTCAGGTCCAGCATCTGCGTGACAAGCGATACGGAAAATTAATGTTATATCCCTATTGATTCCTCCTCTTCTGACTTTCTTTCATCTTCAATCTCCCTTTCGTTCCGTTTGATAAATTCGATAGCCCATTGTCTGACTTCGGGTCTCTTGTGCGTTTTTAGCAAGTTCAGTAATGCATTTTGTTTTTGATACGCAGGAATTAGAGATCCAACCCAACTAAAAGAACCAATCTTACTGTGCATTTCGTCCAACAGCGGTCTAACATCAGTGACCTCATCCAATAATCGTAACACAACCGGATTCCACTCAATGGAATTGTCTGATCTGGTGATTGTTAACGGAATTATTTCTATCAGGGCTTCAGGTCCATTTATCGGATTTTTCATTGCCCATTTTATCAATTTTTCCGGCGGTATCAAATTCGATAAGTAAGGGTTTGGTGCATGGTCGAAATTGTTCCCGCCAAGTAAAGTTACCATGTTATGTTTATCCCGATATTTTTTCGACAATAACAATTTGCTCATTGATGGCCAGGATATCTCAAAATAATTTGAGATTAGACTTTTTACAATCGGTTTCAGCGATTCTAGCAAATGATAATCAAAACGAGGGGATCTACATATCTTGATGATGTCTTTTGTCAGGCTTTTGGCCAGTAGGACATCCCTTTCGGTTTCCGATAGTAAAATTTTTACAATTTCCTTAAACTGATAGCCATCATGGGATGAAAATATCGTTCCTAATGTAATCGGATGATCTTCGAGGATAATTTTCCTGAATTCATCTTTAAAGAGCAATTTTCTCTCTGAATCGTTGATGCTTGTTAAGTAGAGAATTTCCAAGGCTGATAGAATTCCTTCGGGTCCAAATTTCCGAATTTTATCACAGAAAGAGATAATCTCGTCCGGACTTCTTCCCCCAAACAATCCGGTGAACATTCGGGAACGCAGGTATCCGATTTGAATTGTGCCTTTTTCCAATAATTTTAGGGTAACATCCAAATCATCCGAGGAAGGTCCGGACAGCACAAGCAAATCAAACATCTGATTTTCAAGAAGTTTTCTCTGAACTATGAGATCTCTGAATTCTTCCGCTTTTTTGGGGTTTTTAGATTTAATTCCTGTTAAAAATCCACCTAATACATTCAAACTCAAATTTCTCTCATCTTTTTTGTCAGATAAAATCTCTAAAGATTTATTCAATAATGAATCACTGTTTTTCAGTTTTTGCCCGATGCAATAGCCAAGAAGATGTCCGTATTGGTTCGTTCCAGAAAATAAGGCAGGCAAATTATTCATTAGCTCTTCGGGGTTCCTGGAACATTCAAGAGCTAGTTTTTGAATTTTTTTCGTCATTATCTTTGATTCTTGGTCAAAATCCCAGATCGGAGATGGTGGGGATTTGACAAGCATCTGGAACTTTTCTGGTATTGACCGAGGTTCCAACAAGGAAAGCCAATTTTTCAGTGAACTCAGTTCCTTCCGCTCAGAACGTTTGAGTTGCATGCGGATAATTTCGTAAAATTCATTGTACAACTCCGGCCAGAAATAACCCCGATGGTTGCAGATCTCTTTCAGAACAGGATCGAGATCCTTGAATCGACCTTGATAGATTAGTCCGCTCGTATATTCCACGATCTGTTTTCTTGCGAGTTCTCCGAATTCATCATCCCGCGTCGCAAATCCTTGAAGGAATTTTAAACCAGCTCGCCAGTAATCAAAAATATCTTTCCAATATTTCGGTCGCCAATCTTTGGCGACGGAGCGACTCCCTTGTGATTCAGCTCCGGAGACCCTGAAAAATCCGTTGGTTTTTAACGCGTGACCAGCCGCAGAAATTGCTAATTTCTTCAGGTCCTGGTTACCTGAATCTGATAAATCGGCAAGTACTAGAAGACGAAGTTCTGGCGGCGCTTGAGTCCCCGATAGATGCCACCAAAATAACTGGAAAAACAGGTTTGTCGAATTATTACCGAAGGATTCTGTTTCAGCGATTGCAAATTTTGCCAATAATTCTGCAGGTTTTACAAAAGTTTCTTTCCAGAAGCATAATTTTTCGAGAGCCCAGATTATGTCCCTTCGATTGGGAACTTTAAGCATCTCATCTTTTGGCAATTTTCCAAATACCTTTGTCAGTGCATCAATACATGCTTCGGGGTTGATTTCAACAAAATAGTATAAAATTTTCGAACCCGAAAAGGTTGTAAAAGTTTCCAGAGTGCAGTTAGGGCCATTCAGTTTATAAAAGTCTGAAACGAAATTTTTCACTGAATCTGACGAGTGAAGATTTTTCATTTGCTCGCATAAAGGAATGAACAAATCGTTTTGTACACATGCCTGGAAAATCTTCTCACGGGTATCTTGAGATGTGTTATCCCACCAATCAGTTGCAAGGCGAATTGCTAACGGCTTGGGAACAACTCGAATGAATCGACCCCTTTGATCTAAAATCCCTTTTGCTGTGTATTTTTTTATTATCCGGTAAAAGTCATCTTCATCAATTTTGCAGATGCTTTTTGCGATAAATTTCCACTGGTCTGATTTGTCACCAGTGATTCCAAAATGAGAGAATAATGAGCATGATGAAATGACTCGTGTTGCCTCATTTTCATCTGCTAAACGAGTTAGCTTTCTTACAAGGGTGGGATCATCTAATCGTGCGATACTCGACTTACCTCTTAAGTTCGCATCCCCGATCAACATCGCTATACGGGGAAATCCTTGCGAGAATTCGACCACCCGTGAAATTTCCTCCGTATTAAAAGATGGGTAGAAATGCTGAGTAATTTTTTTAATTACGTCGTCTGAAACAGGTTCAAGTTTTTTGAATAATTCATCAGGATCGGAATCACTATTTTCATTTTCTGGATTGTTATCAATGGTAAGCAAACTTAAATTACGCGATTTGTGCCTGATTTCTAATTTCAACAGATCATGTAATTCCAAATCACAATTATCGACAATTACTATGCCGGAGATTTGTTGATTTCCCCATTGAACAATCGCGTTGGGAATTTCAGAGCTCGTCGCTGCATTGATGTAGATTACACTTCTGCTGATTGTTTCTTGATCGGGCTGTTCATTTGGATCTTCTGGACGGCGGAAAGTTTCCAGGGCAAGTCGCGATTTCCCAATCCCCGACAGACCAACAAGGCGGGCGATAGCATGTCTTTCTTTGAAGTAACTTCTTAATTGTTGAAGTATGTCCTCATTTATTTCGTCGGAAAAGTAGGGATTTCGATTCAAATCAGAATCGTTCCAATTTTGCCAAGTGATTGCACCGGGAAGTATAGCCTTTCCTAACCAATTTTTCACGGCAGTTATTGCGGATAAGTGTGAATTTGTCCATGTTGCAATTTTATTAGAATCGTAGATTTGAATGTTAGCTGATTTTGCATATAATTTTCCGGCTTCCTCGATCGCCTCACGCATTTTGGCAATTCTTGGTTTTTGACTATTAGGAACGCAGGGTCTGTTAAAAAATAAAATATAGGCACCGTTTGCATTGAGAACTTCTTCGATGCTCGGTTTTAACTTTGATGTCTTTTTCTGCAAAAACTCTTCTTTACATCGATTTATCGCCATATCCATGGCCTTACTTTGAAAAATTGTGAAGCGACTGGGGATCCAATTGGTTTTCTCTGGCTGGGGTGTGTCCCACCGAATCCTGGCATCTTCGCCACCATCCGGTATAGTTTCCTGAAGAGGGACGTGGATGCAAGCTGCGGGAATTTTGAATAACTGTGCTTCAGAATAGAGTAAAATTTTAAGTAGTTCGGGTAATTGGGTTTGATTCAATTGAGATATTTCATTAGGGGTGATTTCAAAAAAAGTTTGATTCGTTTAAATCCCCTCCACCACCTTGATCTCCTCATCTGTCAATCCATATAACTCGTATACAAGTTTATTGATCGAAGCATCTGTCGCCTCAATCTGCCGGGACAGCATCGTCCTCTCTTGTTCGAGCCTAGCATCCTGCAACTTCTTGTTCAGGTCCAGCATCTGCGTGACGAGTACGACCATGCGATCGTGCCGGGCGACGTCGGCGAGTTCGTTGGGGTTGATGGTGTGGATGGGGAAATTTTTGAAGAATACCCAACTAGGTTCAAAGAATTGTCCTTGTAATTTTGGTAAGAGTGTTCTAAATAAGAAATAGTTTAGTTTACTATTCAAAATCCCGAGGAGATATTTGTCATCTCTAGGAATGAAGAAGCATTTTTGGTTTGTGTAATACTTCGAATCATCGAAAGTAAATTCCGGTCTTTGGCAGATATTTGGATAAATTATCTTTGGCTTATCAAATTCTGTGTAAAAAAATGAACCATACCGTTGTAGTGCATACCATTCATAGCGAATTCCTGTTTCATCAGCATTTCGAGACATTAATTTCTCTTTGAAGTGTAAGAGATGTTTGTATATCGCTGAATATTGGTTTTTAAATTCGTTTTCCGCTTGTTTTGATGCGCCCGTAATTGACGGATCATTGTGCAGCGGAAAATGCCATGGAATATAAATTAAATAATTATCATGATGCAACGGACGATATCTTTTAACGTCTCGACCTAATAAAAATGGCTTGATAACATTCGCACATTTAGGATCTTCGCCAATCAACTTGTTTTTTATTTCTTCATCTATTACAAATGCCTCATTTAGTCCAGTGACTATTCCTCGATAATTTTGTTCGTTTACATATTTTTCAATAGGAATTCCATTTTCATGGATTTTTTTCAAAAGATTTTCGGTTTGAGGATCTCCAAGTGTCCACCCTTCATTATTTAGCTTGAAAGGATCAATCGAATGGCAGATCGTTTTCACATATTCATCAAGACTCGGAAAGTCGAGAGCATCAATTTTTGATGCCCAGAATTCGTGTGCGGGTTTTTCATTGGTAATTCGAATAATGCACGGATAGGCAATTGCATTTTTAAAAACAGGCAAATCCTTGAAATCTATAATGTCTTCAATCTGTTTCGTTAGCAGAAATTGGCGGAGTGGTTTTCCATAATTTGCCCGCATCCATTTATTCGAAACGATATAAGAGAAGAGACCTTTAGGACGTAATAGAGAGATGCCTTTCTCAATGAAATATGCATAGAGATCAGCCGTACCTTGATAAATTGCGTAATGCGCTTCGAGATACTTTTTCTGTTCCTTCAACCCTTCCTGTCTCACATATGGCGGATTCCCAATCACCGCGTCAAACCCGCCCGCCGCCATCACCGGTGCAAATTCCTTTGCCCAGTCAAACGGATTAATGCGTTTCACTTCATCGGCTGGCATCTCGGGAGTCAAAATATCCCAGCCAATCAGCGAGTTCCCGCACTTGATATTATGGTCAAGGCTCGGGAGCGCCCGTTCCGCCGTGATCGTGAGCTGCTTTGAGACCGTCTCCTGATTATCTTCCTCAAGCACTTTGAGGAGCAGCGAGAGTTTTGTTACCTCGACCGCTTGCTGGTCGATATCCACACCGAAGAGGTTGTTCAGGAGAATCCGTTTCTTCTCTGCGGTCGTGAGTTTCCAGTCGCTCCGCATATGTTCGGAGAGCCGGACCTCCTTTCCCGTACCGGACTTGTAAATCGGAAGATCAATTGTTGCCGCAGATTTTTTCTTTCTCGGGGCCTGCTCCGGAAGAAGCGCCAGCACTGCCGGGTCCGTCACCGAGTTCTTCTCCTTAAAGACCGGCACGAGGTTAGCGATATACCAGTCGCGGTGCCAGTCAAGGAGGAACTGGTAGGCACCGATAAGGAACGAACCGGACCCGCACGCAGGATCAAGGATGCGAAGCTTCGACACTTCACGGGGCGTTTTGTCCTTTACGAGTTCGCCGACCGTGTGCTTCACTATGTATTCGACAATGTATTGCGGCGTGTAGAAAACCCCGCCGGCTTTCTTCACTTCGGGTTTATACTCGACCTTTGCCTGGTGCCCGTCCGTAAGCCGGATTACTTTGCCGAGAAACTGCTCGTACACGTGCCCAAGAATAGCCGGAGGAATAAGGGAAAATTCATACTGGCTGTCGGGGAAGTAAAGGCGTTTTATGATCCCTTTCAGGACCTTATCATCCATCGCAACGGTGAGCGAGAGCGTATCGGGGGATTCGTCCCAGTCCGGCTCCTGCTGGAAGTGGAAGAGCCCGGAGTTGTATTTGTCATCAGCATTGCGGAAGAGCTGGCACAGCCGCCCATAGACCTGCTCGCCCTCCAGAAGTTTGTGGAGGGTCTCATACTCCTCGATGCCGCGATCTTCGCAGATCCGGAGGAAGAGAATTCTGTCGATGGTCCGCTGCACGATGCTGTTCAGTTCTTCAACGGTCAGGGACGGATTGCGCAGGGCGATGTTTTTTGCAAGGTCATCACGCCATTGTTCAATCACTGCAAGAATATCGTCATCAACGCTCGCAGTTCCCCGCTTGCCTTTCGATGTTTCGGCATATTTGTCAAACGATCCCAGTTGGATGCTTTCCGGGGAGATGATCGAAACGAGCCAGTCCCATTTTTCCGGGTATTCTTTGTAGGTGAAGTACTCAATCCGCGCCTTGGATGCGGTATCACCGTTCTCCGGTTTTATCCGGCAGTCATAGATAGCGAACTCTTCAAAATTCGTGAGAATCGAGAGCGGGAGTTTCTGGTTCCAGGCATACCGCCGTATTTGCAGGGCTGCCTCATTAGCATCCTTGATCCGCACAGACGGTTTCTTGGTCTCGACCAGGAACTTCCGGGCGCCCCCTATCCGGAACGTATAATCGAAAAAAAGGGTCGTGCCCCGGATCCGCACCGGTTCCTCATGCATGACTTCCTTGTATTTCTCGGAAAATCCCTTGTTGTTATCTACGTCCCAGCCGAGCGCAGAGAAAAATTTATCGACAAATTCCCGCCGTAGTTGCGTCTCATTGTAATTTCCCTGAATGTATGCCTGACGATGAAATTCAAAGCGTTCGATAAGGGAGCGAATCGGATCCGGGGCTGGCATTAGTAGTAATCTTTTTTCTTGGAGGCGTTAAACCTGTTGAAAATAGATTAAGGGGGATTTTTCCTTCCCTTCCAGCAACACCTCCCCTCACCTTCAGCCCGGAGTGGCATCCCCTCCATAAGCACAAAGACGGGGCTACCCCACTCACTTTCACACATAAGGCCACTGGTCCTGTGGAAGTTCCAATAGAAGGGGTAATCTTCAGAAATATTGATGGAATGTCCTTATTTTACAACAGCGACGTACGCCGCCGCTCCCAAAGGGACGCCACCGCGGCGTTTCTGATGACCCCCAAAAAATACACCCCCATTGCCCCGCCGTGCCTCGAAGAGGCCCTGAGGCGGGAAACCCTCCCATGATAACGCCCAACCCGGAAATTGTCCGGAAGCAGAGTGGCCCCCCCCTTCTTCAAAACCCGAGCGGAGGATCCCCTCCAACTGTTATGTCTTGTGATGTCAAACATGACATTTCGAAGAATTAATTTTTCCAATAAAAATTTTTTCAAGGATGGTCCTCATTTTGTTTAATTCATTGTCAGAAAGAGAAATATCTCCGTTTCCATGAATTAAATTAGTTCTTTTCTTTCTTATCTCCCTTAATGCTTGTATTTCTTCATCTGAGAAAGAAATTCCTAATTTTTGTATCAATTGATTGAATTTCTCCATTAACGGACTTTCATTAATCATATTGGTTTTAGAGAGGATTGCTCTTTTTTGATTCACAGTAAACTTGGATGACATTATCAAATTTTTTAATTTTTTCTTATCATCTTTTAAAAATATAATCTCGCTTGGCTCTCCAGATATTAAAAATTCAAAAGCTATCCATAAATCTAGAAATTTGTCTTTATTATCTCCTTCTTGGATGGCTTTTCGAAGCCAATGTAATACAAGGAGATGATTTTCCTCTTCCTTTGTTAATTCATTTTTTAAAATTAATTCGCTACATAAAGCATTAACTTCTTCGAAGTATTGTTGAGAATCGATATTTAAAGACAAGATATTCTCTCTTATTGTTTCGATATCAAAGAATGTAGCCGCGTGGGAATTCATTTCCCGACAATAAACAATTGTAGGAATCTTCACTTTTGATAAAAATTTGTAATAACTGAATTGAAAATTATATTGACATTGATGAATTGTAATTGATGGGAATGAAATATCCGTACGTAATGAAATTACATCAATTGCCATCGATATTACAGCATATCCCTTTGTAATGGCATCAAAAAAGTTTGAAGATTTTATAATTGTTTTTGCCCGTGGATTATTTCCACACCATAGTGAATTATCTCTTCCATTTGAACTCTTTCGAATTATTGAATCATCCATGCCATCAAATAGTTGATAAAATTCAACATTTCCAATTTTAAAACTACTATCAATTATTAAATTTTGAATAGGAATGATTACAATGAAATCTCTCTCGTTTTGATTGTATGGCATACCGGGAGGCGGATTAAAAATCAATCCTGATGATTGTGTAAGGAGTGCCAACGAGTCTGCTGGACTCATATTAATGAATTCTGTCGTAACTCGCTCATTTTCTAATATTAAAGTGAAGTCTTGAAGATCAATAATTCCATATTTTTTTGTATACTGGTAATTCTTTACAAATCCCCTAAAGATTACCTTACTTTTATCATCGAGTATCTCAACGCTGTCTTTAAAATCGACATCGCGAAATTCTTTGTTAGTCTCTAAATCAATCCAGAAAGAGCCAACTGTTTTAATTGAACTTTTGCCTTTAAGTTCAATGATATTTGATAAGATATCTTTAGAAAATAACCGCCCACTTATTTTAATTTGGTGACGATCTTTCTGAAGAGGAAGGTTTGAATGAGATTTATCTCTCATTTTATTGAACTGGTCAATATCTTTAATATAAACGAAATCTCGATTGTCAAATTTATCTACACACTGTACGAAGTGATACATAAAATCCGCAAATTCTTGAGAATTAATGGATCTAACAATTTCGATTTTTTCTCTCTTTTTTAGGGTAACAACATGTTCAAAAAATTCTGGATTATCTTTTTTCCCCCACGTCGTTTGATGGGAACTGATAGCATATCCATCCTCTAAAAATTTATTTATTTTTTCTATATCAAAATCCATGATTGATTTGCAGTCATATGATATGATAAATTTTTATATTTGACTTAATCTGGGATTTATTCGGTAATTGATCCGCCACGGCGTGCCCTTCGTTGTGGCGGAAGGTTATTGCAATAATTACACTTTCACTCCACACAGCGATACTTCATTTTAGTCAAGAATAATTATGATTTGACAATAATTTTCTAAAAAAAATTCATAAGGATTGTTGCCACGGAGAACAAAAATGGCAAAGAACACAGACAAAGGTTTTCGAATGGGAGCAGTAGATGATCGAAGTCAGGTTCTCAATCTAAAGACCGACAAGTTTGTTAAGCGTAATACAACCACTGGTCAATTCATGGATATAAAACAAGACGGGACACCCTTCAAGGGAGTGAAAAAGGAAAGATAATTTTTCCTTCCACTCCCTCCTTTGCTTTTATCAGATAAGCAAAATGTCTGGTTTGACAATTCTCAAAGACTCTTACATGGATGGAGATATTGTTAGAATAAAATATGTCGTAAGAAAAAAGAAAATTTCAAAGAATTTGTAGGGTGATTTTAATTCCAACAATTTTTGATTGGCTTTCGGTATTCGGTCTCTTATTTTGGGTAGTATTTGAAATAATAAGAAGATTTTTCTTATGGCAATTTATCTCTGCTATATTACTGATTGTCAGCGGATATCTAGTTCGTAAATATATATTTAATAAACGGAGATATTGATTTTTAAACAGACTTCTATCGTTCAGATTTTTTTCCAGTAATTGACCCGGGGCAGGGCGCCCTAATTCAAACCTATCGATAGAGCGCCCTCATTTTCAATCGCGATAAACGCCGCCCCCAGAGAGACACCCCCGCGGCGGTTTTGGAGTTGAACAAAACTGAAACCCCCCAGCCCCGCCGTACCTCGAAGAGGCCCTGATACGGGGAACTCTCGCAAGATAACAAACAACCCGGAAATTGCCCGGACCAGAGTGGCCAAACCCCTCACTCAGCACAGGGAGACATCCCACCCCTTGCCGGCATCCCAGCTCCCCTCATTGATTTCAAAATCCGGGCAAACCCCCTCAAATATCACGGCAACGCCCCACCATACTCAGCAAGGGCTGGGCGGTTGCGCCACCCTGATACCTGAAATGTTTGACCCCCACTTCATCCAAAATTCCCCTTACCTTCCGGTTTGGTTCAGCAAGATTCATCAGCGCAATCCATCAGAGTCTACTTTGTCAAAGGGCCCCGCGACACAAGCAAAAAAAAGGAAGTAACACCGTATGAGAAATTCATTAAATCACAAAACCATACCAGGACTGACGATCAACCATCGCCCGTGTTCCGGTACAGGAAAAATCCCGGGGTGTCGCTCATGAGCCGGGGACCGCGTCCGCACCGAGCACTCGCTGAAGCAATGCCGATCGCACAGTTACGCGGCGTCGTCCAGATGTCGGGCC
>JAUSBW010000058.1 GCA_030651815.1 Methanoregula sp. | reverse complement strand
ATGATCGCCTTACTCATAATGAGTTAGAACGCTTGGCTGTCACTCTTTTGAAGAAGGTCGGTCTCCCTACTTGAGATCATAAAGTGTGAGTATTATTTTTCTCCATGTATTGGATTGGCAGTAACACCGGAGGGTTGGATTTCACTATTTTGGGAGGGGATACCTATTTTGGAGAAATAACCCTTTAAAACCGTTATTTTTTTAGCTGTGGACACCATCTTCCAAAAACCCGAAAACGGGATCAGAAAAATGCCAATCGGAGCCCGCATTGGGCTCAGAATAGTGTATCTTTTAGTGCAGGAAAACTACAAGGGTCCTGGCGTTGTCTGATGTGCTCCGGACCCCCTGTTCATGCAAATACTCCAGGAGTTTTCGATCGAACAGGGGGTCATTTTCACATAAACAGAGCCCATATTGGAGAGATACAGAAATCAAAGCCCGCAAAACACCCGGATTAGGGGTTTTTTCGATCGGAGTTAACTCCTTTTTTGGAGGGGGAAAATGGGTATATCCGGGGGGACATTTGCTGGTGTTTCCTTGAGGATTATTGGTGGGTAGGGAAAAATATGGATTCACATTTTTTTAAAAGAGTTAATATGTTCATATACGAATAGCGAATTATGGATCGGTTAAAAAAAATTTCATCTATAATTTCTGATGCACGAAAAAAATTTTACAGACCATCAGCAAAAGAAAATAATCTGATTGATAGGGGGAAGCATTTTCATAAAATTGAAATGTACACTTGGGCTCTTGAATCCTTTGACAAAGTTCTTTTAATTAATCCCAACAATTTCGATATTTGGTGCGAGAAAGCCACCATCCATATAAAAAAACAAGATTACCAAAAAGCAGTTGAATCTTTTGATAATGCCCTTAAAATTGAACCTGAAAATCAAGAAATATTATTGACCCATTTAGAGGAGATCGTACGCACTACAGACTAAAAGACAGGGTCTGATCTTTTCAAATTCAGGTCGTGAATCAAAGGGAAAGTTATTTATTATTGTAGTGTGTAGTACACACTACATGTCATGGATAAAGCGGGTAATAAAAAAGGATGGATCGGTATATCTCTATGAATACAAGAGCATCCGTCAGGGAAAGAAGGTCATAA
>JAUSBW010000223.1 GCA_030651815.1 Methanoregula sp. | reverse complement strand
GTTTTCAGAAAATATATAGCTCCATTTTTCGTGAATTAGGCACTTTTTGTGTGCAGGCCCCTCTTGGAGGAAGAAGGTCTACGACGTAGAAGAGGGTTTGGGATATCTACACTCATCCTTTCCATTTCACACCCCCGCAATCCCTCATTTTAACGACGATATCCGACGAGAGATTTTCAATCTGACCCCCAAAAAAGACCTTTCTTTCACTTTCCACCTACATCAGCCCATCCGGCAAGCGATCGGCAATTTAAAAGGGTTCTATTAGGGATCATTTTAAGCCAATATACGGGCGTATTTTGCCATTAATCGTTCAATAATCGCGTATTCTCAAAAACCCGGGTTTCAAATCCCGTTTTTTGAGAATATATTCGGTTTTTCGAGTTTTGCCAAAAATCAAATAAGCCCATTTTGAGCGTATTTTGGCAAAAGGAACCCATTTTTAAAAAAAAAGGGGTAGTCTCATGTCTTATCCTGGAGCGAGGAGAGGTAATGACAGACGACGTCCCCCGGTACAGATGGAAGCCCATCGCTACCGGGATCCGGAATGACAGACCCCCCCGGGAGTACGGGATGCGGATCCGGCGAACTCGTTAATGTGCCGGGCATGGCCAAGCCATCGCTCCGGATCTCCGTGACCGCATCTGCCGTGATCAGGAAGAACTGCCACGTCCCGTGAGGTGCGAGCACCCAGAGTCCCTGTGCTGATACCGCACAATTCCGGCATCGTGCGGATATCGCGGATATCTGCATTGCACAGCTGCAGGATATCCTGCAACTCACTCAGGTTCGAACGGGTACGCCGGACTTTGACAAAACAGGTGCAGAACCCGGAGAAGATCACAAAGTCAAATGGCAGCCCGGCATTCTCCGGAACTACCGACATAGAGATTTTCCGATCAGAATAAACTTGCCGGAAAATAAATGAAGGTAAATAAGGAACCCGATTTCCCAACTCAAAACAACGATGATCCACAAATTTTAATCCTTGCCCATTCAAATCAATGTGATCCCGCTATGAGTATCCAGATTAAGGCACGATATAATGGAAAAAATTTTCTGCCGCTTGAGAATGTTGATCTGCCCACAGATACCGATGTGATTCTTGAGATCAAAACAGATCCTGTCACGCGACTCAGAGGGCTTGTCAGGTTGGAAAATAAACAATGGATTGACCAGATCATCAATGATCCTTCACTGGAGTCATACTAAAAATGACACCAGTACCCGGTGCCGGGTCAGATATTTTTCTTGATGCCAATATTTTTCTGCATATCATACTCGAAAATCCATCCCATGCAGATAGTTGCACAGCTCTGCTCGAACACATTGAATCCGGGCATTACCGTGGGATTTCATCCATAATTGTTCTTAGCGAAGTCTTCCACCGCACGTTTATTTCCGACGTTGTGGCATCATTCAGGATAGAACCTTCCAGTGCACCCGCGTATATCAAAAAACATGTGGAGCTTTTCCAAAAATTACCCCGTGCATATGAATCGATTTCTACCATAAAACAGATGCATAACATTAGAATTTCCGATATTTCTTCGAACACACTGGATCAGGCACTTGTAATCTCGAAGAAATATTCTCTTTTATTGAACGATGCTCTCCATATCGCTGTTATGCGGGAGCAGGAGATTAATTGTATTGCAACCTATGACCGGGACTTTGAACGGGTACCGGGAATCATGATAACGAAGCCGTAATTATTGATTGTGTCCAATGCAGGTATCGTGTAATCTTTCCCTCTTTTCTTGCCTTGACTGCATTACACTCAGCCAATTTGCTGATATCCAGATGTTCGGTGCATGCGGCAATCGATGAGCACCGCACTGCAAAGCTGCACGATATCCTGCAACTCACTCAGGTTCGAACAGGTACCTGACTTTGATAAACCAGGTGCAGAACCCGGTGAAGATCATAAAGTCAAATGGCAGCCCGGAATTCTGTGGTACTTCCCACACCGGGCCAAGGCTCTTTGCCATCTCGATCGCTTCCTTCACCGCTTTTACCGGTGGTCGCCCACGGGTCATGATGCCGTACCTGCCCGCTGGCCTCGAATTTCTGAAAAGTTTTTGGATCATTGTGCTATTGTAAGGAGGAGCAAACGGGTATTTAAGGAAACATTTCACCGCTTTTTATACAAATCATTTTAGGAAAAAAACCGCCCGTAAATTTGTTTTTTGTGGGAATGAGGTTATGGGCGCGGCAAAAATGTAAGAGAAACGCGGTTATATCATAGTGAAAATACAAAGATTATCCAGAGAATTATCATGGGTGCTGCTGAACAATATGTTGTAGATGAGAAGGGTAACAAAGTGGCAATCATTCTCCCGCTCACAGAATATCAACACCTAAAAGATGATCTCCATGATCTTGCCATGGTAGCAGAGCGGCGGGACGAGGATACGATGAGTCTTGCCGAACTTAAAAAACATGTGCTGTGAGTTATAGTGAATGGTGCCCTATTCCCTCACCTTCAAAACCGGTGTGGAAAAAGATCTACGAAAAATTCCAAATGGGTTAATCCCCCGTATTCTTGAACACATTGAAAATCTTTCTACAAATCCCATTCCTCGCGATACCTACAAAATTGCTGGCGCTGAATCACTTTATCGCATCAGGGTTGGAGAGTACCGGGTTATCTGTCAGATCCTGCACGGTTCTCGTGAAGTTATCGTCTTTTATATCCGGCACCGAAGTGTTGCTTACCGTGGAATGTAAAGAACGGTAATACCAAAGAAGCACCCATCACCAATTATCAGCCCTGGTGATGATCAACCTGTTGACCGGCAATATGAAATCGGCCTGCAAGTATCTCCTCGATCTCGTTCATTATTCCAAAGGCGATGTGAAGGTTGAAGCCCAGGAATTATCCGAACAAATCAGAATGGGTAACGGTATGCGAGCGTATCATGGCACGACATCGTTGCCCATCCAACCGGCAATTTATAAGAGGATAGCGGTCAAGAATGTTGATTATCAGGGCATATAAAACAGGCATAAAAATTGTGGAACCGTGTGAATGAAAAGCGCAGAAATTAAAATGAAGAATGAAATGGAGGTTCGGTCCTTACAAAAGATTTCCGGCCGGACAGTGACATCGACATTATCGTGAATTTTTCGCCCGGCTCAAGTCATACTCTTATCCATCTCGCAAAGATGGAAGAAGAACTCGAACAGATCTTTAACCGGCGCATTGATCTCATTTCCCGACAGGCCATAGAACAAAGCCGGAACTATATCCGCAAAAAAACAATTCTCTCAACTATGGAGAGGGTCTATGGCTCGTGACGATGCCTATCTCCTCGATCTTCTCCTTCAGCGAAAACAAACGCGTTTAGTGTGTAATATTCGCCGAAGGGCAGGAGGCTCGATGGGTATACCACTCGTGATACAAGGTGACGATGAAGGCGAAGCAGGAGATGTCGGTTCCGTTATCCAGGACGGTGAATTTTTCCCAGTGTAAGCGGGTGACGGCGGGGATTGGGAAGTGCTCATTGTGCGGGTTGGTGAGGGCTGAGTGGATTGACCGGTCAAGTGGGTGTAAATTTATGCGAGTGGTGTTTTGCGAGGAAGACGCGATCGGCAATCGACTAAGATAATCCTTATGGAAACCTAATTAAGAAAACGGCATTCTTAGAATAATATGCTTGATTATCAAGATTACATTCTCCCAAATATTTTGGAAACAAGCGTCCTTCAAGAAGCGATTGATTTTTTCACGACGAGACAAATGATCGATCTGCCACTTACTGAACCATTCAGTGATGCGGGCGTCTATGCATTGTATTATTTTGGAAATTTCGAAAATTATTGTCCCATCGCAAATATCAATAAAAAAACGAAATCTTTGAAGGAGTATTTTCCAATTTACGTTGGAAAAGCAGTTCCAAAAGGATCCAGGACTGCGAGAACGAAAACGTTGTTTAAGCAAACTCTGTTCAAAAGAATAAAAGAACATACAAAAAGCATTCAGAGTGCTTCTAATTTGGATTTAAAGGATTTTAAGTGTAGATTTGCAATTTTACGAGGCAATGAGGTTGATTTAATTAATCCACTCGAATCAGCTTTGATTCGCCAATATGCGCCGTTATGGAACTCATGCGTATCAGGTTTCGGAATCCATCATCCAGGATCTGGAAGATATGGACAAAAGAAATCTGAATGGGATACTCTTCATATGGGTAGATATTTTGCTGATAAACTGACGGGAAAGAAATTAAATCTCAATGAAATTAAGGATAAAATTACACAATATACCAAAAATCTATGATTTTCTCAATTCAACTATAGCCTCATACAGCCGGTGTCCCTTGGTTGGTTTCGATACCCTGACATCCGATTGGATGATGCTATTACCAATTCTTTTGGATCTGGGTATATGAATTTCAACGATTTCAAGATCCACGGATTCTGCGATTTTTGCAAAATATTCGTCAGTCGGAATTGTCACACCCTGCAATATGCTGTTCCCGATCACAACGAGAGCGGTCCCACCATTTTTCAACGAGAATTCAATTCCTTTTGAAAATTTATAGCAATCATTGAAATACGATACGGCATAATTTGCCCACCCGCTCCCCCCATATACTCCTTTCTCGGGGTTAATTTTTTTAATTTGAGCTAATTTTTCAATTAAATCGATATCAGGGACATCAAAGATCAGATTGATTTCCTCTTTGCCTCTGACAGTCTGCCAAAAATTTCCAAAATTGGTTTCCTCTAATGGTTTCAGATCATTTGGGCTGTTTGCAAACCCAAGCCAATAGATCTGTGGCCGCGTGTTCCGATTGTAATGATAATTGTTCAAATAGGGTGGTGAAGTGATGATAAGATCGATAGTTTTCTTCGACAGATGATCTTTATAATTAAAAAATGAATCATTAATTATCTTCGACGTTGGAACTCTCTGGTTTGCAACGGTTTTCTTAATCCATGCAATATCTTTTAAAAATTCCAGAAGTTTTTGAATAGTAACATCTCGGACATCGTAATCATCGATATCCCCTTTACCTGAGCCTCTCCGTGTTCCCAGGCTTGGCTCATACGAATAATTCGAATATTTTACCATTGTTGAGGTGAAGGCCAATTTGAACAAATCAGAGATATTCGGATCTTCAACCGTCTGGATGAAGTCCATTAAGATCAGAACTTTATGAAGGACCTTCGGGCTATAGAAATCGATCCTCGTTTTAAAACCGTCTGGCTCCTTACTAATAACGTGATATTTTGAATTCAGATTTTTTAGATAAAATGATGAGAAGCGTTCAATCTCATCATTAAACATTTCTTCATTGATTTGAAGACTGTTAATTTTTGTCTTGCAGGCGAAGTATGCATAAGGATTGATCTCAAATCCAATCGAATCGTTTCCCGTAATATGAGATTCTACAAGTGTAGTCCCGACACCTGCAAAAGGATCTAATATTGTTCCATTGCCGTCGATATGCCTCTTAATGGAATCATTGACAAATTCTTTTGAAAAGCCAGCAATCCACGGAACCCAGCGATGAATAGGCCGAATCTTATTATTAGCGAATGCGGGATCGGAAAAACTCGAATGATTGTTTCCGTTTACCTTTGCGGGTCTCTTCTCTGAAATATTTTCACCTAAAAAACCATCTAACGATTGATTTGCATTGGGGATAGATCTCATCGATTTTCCTCACGGTTCCCATTATTTCCCATTCGTTGTTTGACCGTTGTCGAGATAAGGGATTTCTCTGCGAGCCAGGCTAGTACAATATTCCTGACAATATCTGCATCTCCTTCTCCGAATTCTCCTCTCAACTGTGAAATTAACTCCCACTGACCCGGAGTAAAGACAACTTGGACTCGTTTTTTATCGTTCATTTGTGTCTCCCAAAACACATATGAGACACATATTGAAGACATAAATAAATAAATCTATTGTTTTTTTCATGAGTTTTTTTTAATTCTCTCTCCCTCAACAAAACCTAAGCCCAGCCTCCAACAGACTACTATTCCGCTATTGAGAGAGAATTGGCTTTCCAGAATATCCCGATTAAATACCTTCAGGAATAACACAAAAAATATGGGTAGAATTGGATAAAATCAAACGGGACTTGGCAAAATTAAAAACCGAACCGAAAGTGAAAAAATTACTACTTTGGAGTATCCTCGCCTTTTCTCTGTTTTAAGGGGGTAATCCTGATTCTATTTTTGGAATTGTTATCAATAAATATCCCTTCACCTTTATGAAGATTCAATAGTTCATCAGAATCAATACTGAAAAATGATGCAATTTTTTTAACATCTTTCTTAGTTTCAGCTTTCATACAAAATTGTGTCTGAACAATTGCAAGAATTTCATCATTAAAGTGGTTAATTATCTGGGAGGCCATGATCACTCCGGCTCCAAATTTTCTCAATTCTGTCGCGTATTTATTTAATACCGCCTTCATTCCTTTCTTTTCACTAACTAAAAGTTTTGCCTCATCAATAATAACAAAAATACGAAATTTATCGCGGTCGGTTGGATCATCTTTTTTTATCTCACCTAATGATTGAAGTGAATAATACAATTTTCGTAAAAATAGATCTGCGTAAAAAGGTCTTAATGATTCCGGAAGTCCTACCAAATTAATGTGGGTGATTCCTCCATCCAATAAATCTTTTATTGAAATCTTCTTGGTTCCTTCAAAAAGTCTATAGCTAACGATATCGTCAAAATATGCCTTCAAAGATTTCACAGTTTTGTCATCACTTTGTCTAAGAATTTCTCCAAATTTATCAAATTTGAACTCATTTTTCCAAGTTTTAGGGTCATCTGTAATTCCAAAGTCTTCAAAATTTTGTTTAATTAGATCCTTAATCTGTTGACTTTGTTGAACCCCAATATGAGAGTTAATTACTATTGCATCGACAAAATCGCTTCTTGCCCGTAAGGGAGTAATATCTGGAAATTTTTGATTGAGTTCCAGTGGATTAAAGAACGATTCGCTTTTTTCATTAATTTTGTACGTTTTAATGGATTGATCACCGAATGCCATATCCCCATGAAAATCGATTAAAAGAACCGGATAACCATTTTTATTTAATTCAAAGGAAATACGCTGAATTGTCGTAGTTTTTCCCGCGCCCGAACCACCTAATATAATCATGTGGCCATTGTTCATAGATCCGGGCGACCAGTAGGCATCTGTTCCATTTTCTCTTTTTCCAAGGAAGATGTTTAATCGCGTTTTATCAATATCCTTAATCTGTTCGGGAGTGGTAATGACCGGTTGTTGCGAAATTTTCGTTTTGGAAACAGGAGACACAGGTCTTATTGTTGCACCCGGTTTAATGGCCTCAATAGAATCTTGCGATTTCGAGGCTTCTTGGATTTTTTCTGCAGTAATCTGGAGCATTTTTTGAATTTTAGATAAAACTGCGGATTTATCGTTAATAAAACACAGGTCGTAAGATCCATTAATAACGATTAATTCTTTTTCTTTTAATTCATTTAATATTTTGACAAGATTTGCTTGGAGTTCTTTGTTCACGTTGGGAATTTGAAATTCATTCTTGTCTTTACAGCCCTGAATGAGAATTTTTAACGCATTTAATGCATTATATTCCGCAACAAAATTTTCAAGTAATTGGAGACTCTCTTCTGCGGATTGCAATTTTTTTGAAGCCACTAAATCTTTTAAATTATCAGGATCTAAATCTGGTGCGAGCAGATAGGTACTTTCATCTATTCTACCCTCCTTCGTTGTGACATAATTATCGGCAATAGCAGAAAGTTTTCGCTCCTTAAAAAAATCCATCACCTTTTTACAATCCTCTAAAAAAGTATTACTAATTTGACTCGGAGTCATCTCTCCCAATTGGGAATTTGAATTATTGAAATGTTCACCTTTTCTGTTCATATCAAGCAAATATAAAAGAGCGACAGTGTTTAAACCAGTGAAATCATCTGGTTTCAACTGAAAGATAAATTCCTTCTCTATAATTTTTGCAATATTTTCCCCATTTTTTGTTAAGACGTAAACTTTTCCAAGCTCTTTTTTGTATTTTATTGAAATGTTTTCTTCAAGAAATTTTAGCATTTCCGGGGAGAGTTCAGGAATATTCTTTCCGAGTACTCCCCAGGATTTGATCTTTTGAGCAATGTAAGTATAGATGAGACCATTGAAAATTTTTTCAATATCCGTTTTTGATTTCGAATTTAAGATCTGTTGTAAATAATTATCTTTCTCACAGATAATATCCATAATCTTCTCGACAGACTCGTTGGGGAGACCCAGATCGTTTAATACATCCGTAATTTTCGATGCACCAATCATTTCGTCCATAATATCGTTCTCCGCGTAATAAAAAAATAATGGTGTTCTAAATAGATAAATCACCCGATTTAAACCATTTTTCCCTTATATGACAAAAAGTGTTACAATTTTGTTCTTGATGGGAAAATAGAGTTTGGTATGACTTCTATTCAATAATCACCTAAAAAAATTATTACGCCGGAAACCCCCGTCTCCTCCTCCGTGTCATGACTCTCCTCCCACTAATAGCCGATTCTTCTTTGGATATCGCCGTTGAACAGGCAATCACGTTCCGGTAGATCGATTCGGTTGCTGAACTTTTCGCCGCATCATCAGAGAACAGGCTATCCCGCAAATTACCTACGCTATCCTTGGCGATGCATTCGATCGCAAACTTCGCCTCATCGAGATACGGCGCAACACCCTTTTGAATCTCCCCAAAGAGTGGATCAAAAACATCACCCGCCGGGAAATTCTGGAGAGATCTCCCAGCCTCATGCCGAACATCACTTGAGGGATCTTTTGTCACGGTGGTGATAAGGGTGGTTATCGCCGTTTTGTCAGAAATATCTCCCAAGGTTACACACGCCCATCTCCGTACAACCCAATTGTTGTCTTGAACGAGATCAATAAGCGCCTCGACAGCAGGACTCCCGATATCTGCTAACACATACCTGATATCGGAAAAAATTTGATTGTCCAAGCATGTACGCCTCTCATGAATATCGGGTTTGGGTATTTTTGCAGATTCCCTTCGAATCATTTCTATCAAAGGTTTTACGGCAGGTTCTCCAATAGCCGTTAAGGCATGCCGGATATGAGACGATTTACGGCGCAGCCTCACGTTATATCTATCCATTGGATTGTTTGCTTCCTCTATGAGCATTTCAATAAGCGGGTCGATAGCAAGGGGATCTTTAATCGAGGTCAGAGCATCGATTACCTGAACATGAAAATGATAATCGTCAGAGTTTTGCATTGCCTGGATTAATGGCATCACGGCATGCACGTTCTGGAGATTTCCCAGGGCAACAATCGAGTTATACCGGACTCCATCATCGGAACTATTAATGAATTCAATCAGACGAGCGACAGCTCGATCGCACTTCAGAGATCCAATCGCACGCAACGCGGTCTTTACGACCACACTTTCACGATCATCCAGGCATTTGATCAGGGCATTCTCGATTTCCGGGTTTACAATGCCTATTCTACTAAGGGAGTTTATCGCAGCGCGGCGTACAGGGACGTGCTCACTTTTTATGGCTTCACAGAGAGCACCGATCGTGGCCCGGGTCCCGAATTTTCCGAGCGCTTCAGCAGCAGCGGCTTGCAGTTCCGGATTTGTTTCATTGCTGAGTGTTTTGAGCAGCTCGATTTCAGCGGGAGTTCCCAACCGGTTCAAGGCGCTGTTTATTTCCGATTGGACATTCTCACTTGGATCGAGCAAGTGATTTATTAAAAACGGTACTCCGGTTGGATCCCGGGAAAATCCAATTCGTCTAGCAGCAATTTTACGGGTCTCTTCATCTTCATGATTTAATGCTTCGAACAACAGCGGCAAGTTATCCATCGTCGTCAATTCTTTTTTCGCTAGTTCCATTTTTTCACCTTTTGCAGCTGATTTCGGCTGGCACATGCATGTATGTTTAAACAATTAAAATAGTTTGTGGAAATCCACTGGATATTTTTTTTATAGAAAACTTATTTATTTTAAACTTGCAAGTTAGTGTAGGACATTATGCGAAAAAATGAGAAGCGCTCTTCTGTTGAACCGATCAGAAACCACACATCTACTATTAGAGAGACTCAACATGAAATACTTAATCCCAAAGTCACTCTGGAAAATCTTGCCGCAGATAACTGGGGAAAATCATTGAAACGTGGAATCTATTCCTATCAGATGAAAGAACTGCACGGATCGAATACCCCGAAGAATATTATTAAGATTGAAGATCTGGATGTGCGTTTAGTTGGTACAATTAAAGAAAAAAAATCCGGTTTGGAAACTCAGATAAGTAATGCACCAGATCCTGCCAGAAAAAATATTCTTGTAATTGCAGTTTATGGGCCTCCGTTCAAATGTGCCGTTGCTGGTGAACGGGCAGATACCTATTTGCTCAGTGAAAATCTTGTAGAAATCACTCTAAAACCGGATGTTCCTGCAGCGTATGTGGCCGCATATCTGAACTCCTCAAAAGGCCAGAAAGAATTCGATAAACACAGAACAGGGTCTACGCAATTTGCCAGAATTACTGAGAACAATCTGAAATTATTCGAAATCCCCCTGCCGCATGATGCAGAGTGTCAATCCGTTTACAAATGGTTTGAACATCTCTATCATTATGAATTGGAATTGAATCGGGAGCGGGACGCACTCTCACGCATTGCCGCCGGGATTTTGCAGAACATCGGGAGTGAACCATCAGAATGACAGATAATTCCAGAGAGTGGATCAAAGCGATTCAAAAAACAAATCGGCTCCTTAAGATAGCGGACATCAAGGAACCTCAAATAATAATATATCTCCTCAAAATCCTGCTCCTGAAACAAAAACTCGCTACCTCCGAACTATCGTCATCGATGTATATCGCATGGAGCGAGCTTCTCAAAGGTGCCTTAGACCATTCCGTGCAAACTGGCGAGAGACTGAATCGGGCTTTTGAACAACTGGCTGAATGTTATCCCCGGATAAAAGAAAACATCCCTATTTCTCCGGATTTTACCTCCCTACCTTTGAACGATAAACAACAAATAAACAATAAAATCGTAAAAACATTTTCAAACATACCGTTTGATTCAGACACCATTTATGGAGAAATTACTGATTACATTATCAGAACGGATTCCTCGCTCAATAAAAAATATGGCTTCAATCTCAATCCTCCCTATGTTGCACAGTTGATTGCAGGCTTCATTGATCCGGAACCTGGGATGAAAGTTTGTGACTTTGATTGCAGGGACGGGTCGAACCTAATCGAATGTGCAAAGACGATGGATACGAAAAAAGAAGATCAAAATTCACAGTATTTTGGTTTTTTGCAAGGTTCGGTTGAATCCACGATTTGTCTACTCAATATGGCGCTTCACAATGTTCCCCTCTCCCAGGTTCGCCTGTTTCCTACAAAAGAAAATTTAGCAGTATTACATGAGATTATGGTACGAGAAAATATCGCGCCCTGCGATAGAATCATTGGGAATTATTTCCCATTTCTCGCCCGAAAACCTTCAAAAAAGGAGAATGAGTCAATTAATGATCTGATCAAATTACTCACTCCAGATGGGATGCTTGCACTTATTGTTCCTCAACGCATGTTA
>JAUSBW010000052.1 GCA_030651815.1 Methanoregula sp. | reverse complement strand
TAGTGTAAAGGTCAAACTGGGGTATTTCATGAGATGAGATGTGATAAAACACTGAACTGTCAAATTAGTTTTCATGACAAAAAAATTTGATAGCGACAGTTTACATCTTCTGCCGTTATGGATCAGACTGGCAAACTTGGGGTTTTAGTTAATCGCCGATTCCCAATCACAACCGAGAATTCCCTGACTCTCCTAAACTTGAAAAAGACCCATTTCAGAGTAGGCCGAAAGGTTAGTTTTTTCGTTTGGCTGGCAACTGTTTCGCCAGAGCGAGCCAGTTCCTGCATCAACCGAAATTCAGTCATTGAATAGATGAACAAACAGAGCGCCATAATCATTGGAAGAGCCTGAATGTGTAAATTCATCTTCAGAAATATCTCTGTAACTCTGAACGATTTATCCTTCAGGAACCGAAATAAACCGTCCACCTTCCCTTGCCCCTTGTAATAGGTCAAAATCGGATCAACGGAAAGTTCCGGATTATTTGTCGCCAGAACAAACCGGTCCAATCTCGATCGTTCCAGTTCGATGGTTTCGTCATCGTATTCGATAGCAACAGAGATTGAAAATGAAATTACAAAAGGGTCCCCCACCTTTGGTCTACCACGACGGTTCTCAGTCTATCGGATCACCGGAGTGTTTCATAATCGGATTAGTTTTCGGAGAACGTCTGGAGGAAGAGCGATACTCCGTGTTAGTTCGCTGCTATAACAATAAAAAATCGTTTGAGATCCCATCTCCCATCTTTCGGATGTCCGTAAGTGATCTGGATCTCTTCGGTATTGGAATCTGATTCGGATTCACCGAATACACTGAAATTAGTGGTGTTGACTTGGATGATGTGCGGGCCAAACACTGTCGGAATTAGGCACTCTGGTACAATCTCATTGAATAATTCGGTCAGCCTGAAGTTCGCGATGGCGTCCAAGGTTCTTCCCAGGATATTATCATTGTGCTGATCTTGAAAAACTCCTTCCCGAATGATGCTTCGTTACTCAGGTTAGCCGGTTCGATCCTCATTGATATCAACGAGAAATGGATCACGGGTAACCGGTATTTATCTTTGAAGAGTGAGATTATCTCCACGGACACAGGTTGTGCTGATTTTACAGCAGGATAGAGACAATAACACCATGTTCACTAAAGAGAAAATTCAATTGCTATTATAACCAAATCAAATGAGAATTATTATGGGGAGAGAAATGAATAAAATTTTACATTATTATCATACGATAAGGACCAAGCTCGGCATTCCTACCATTGTAGAAGAAGGGGGTATAAAATTTTATTGCCCGTCTTTTACTGAACAATGGTTAGCCGAAACCATGTTCACGAAAGAACCCGAAACTATCGCATGGATTGATACACTTTCCTTACCCTCAACATTCTGGGACTTCGGAGCGAATGTCGGAATATATTCTATTTATGCAGCGAAGAAAGGGCATTTTGTAGTCTGCTTTGAACCGTCATCACGGGAGTTTAAAATCCTACAAAGGAATATTGAATTAAATCTGGTATGGGCGGATGTGCATAAAGTACTCGCAAGAGACACAACAGATTACACCAATATTGCTAGACCTGATTATATTAAGATTGATACCGATGGGTTTGAGCTTCCCATCCTAAAAGGGTTGGTAAATATTCTGCCTTCAGTAAAAGAACTATCCATAGAACTCGAACCGGGATCCCGAGAATCAATTGTTGCGTTTATGCGGGAACATGGGTTCACAATTAAGAGTGAAGGTAGTGCAGAGATGCTTAAGGGAACCATCTACGAGAAATTTTCAAATGCGATATTTGCCCCTACGCGGGAATGACACGCTATGAAAATTTCAATGGTGACTCCGGTATATCCACCGCATCTAGGCGGCATAGAAATCATTACCCAGTCGATAGTCCGTGAATTGCAAGAGCGTGGAAATGAAGTTACCGTTTACCATCCTCCCAACATGGACGTTGAAAAGAACAATCTGCCGGTTATTAAACATATTATTAATTTCTTCCGAGCAGTAAAATTCTTAAAAACAATTCAATGCCATGATGTTGATATCATTCACGTCCAGCAGACCGAACCCTCGCTATGGTATCCCTTCATTCTGAAACGGTTGTATCCAAAGATTCCCTTAATCGTCCATTGTCACACACTGATGATTATCGATAGCGGAGAAGATTATTGCAGGTTTCATTTCACGTTGAAGGGTATTGCCAGATATCTAC
This sequence comes from Methanoregula sp., assembly GCA_030651815.1. Taxonomy (GTDB): domain Archaea; phylum Halobacteriota; class Methanomicrobia; order Methanomicrobiales; family Methanospirillaceae; genus Methanoregula. The sequence goes on along the minus strand of JAUSBW010000052.1, from coordinate 12,423 downwards.
TCATGGTACTTCCAGGAGGGTATCTTGAAAAGAATTCCATCCAATCTGCTGACCATGTAATTGCCGTAACGGAAGAAGTAGCAACTATTTGCATGAAGTTCAGGCATTCAGGCGTTTCCTTGATCCTCAATGGGATACCTCTTGAAGAATTCCCGGTTCGCAAAACCGTACGTGCCTGCGAACCGTATAAGATTTTCTGCCCCGGCAGGCTGACACCAGAGAAAGGGTGGATATACGTTATTGAGGCATTGCCAAAAATTCTGTCTGAAATTGATGCGTTTGCCATTTTCTCCGGGAACGATGCGGAGGGATATAAATCAGTCCTCATGAAACGAGCTGAGGAGCTTAATGTTTCCGGGAGAATAAAATTTCTTGAGGGTATAGATTTTCAGACTCTTATCAAGTGGCAGTCCGAATGCGATATCGTTGTCATCCCGTGGGTCGCCGAATCATTTGGGTTGTCCGTGTTCGAAAATCTGGCAATGGGAAATATCATCGTATGTACCAATGTCGGGGGAATTTCGCAGTTCGTCAGCGACAGGGAGGCGGTGTTGCTTGTTGAGCCGGCAAACCCAGTACAACTAGCATCTGCAATCATCGAAGGATTGACAAATAGCGAATTGAGAAACCATATCTATAAAAATGCACCTGAAAAAGCAAAAGAGTACGACATAAAGAAAACTATTGATAAAATTCAAACAATTTACCTGAACTTTTCTGATCGACATATTTGTCAACGGCGGGTTTAATTTTCTCATTATACGTAGGTATCATGTTCAGAATTTTTTTATCGCTCATTATGTTCACCTGTCTTTTTAACCAGTAATTTAATCATATCAGAAAATGTAATAGATCTCTTCCAACCGGTTTTTGTTATTAATTTTGCCGGATTCCCTACTAGCGCGACCGTTGTCCGGGTGATAATTTCCTTTCGCTCCTCAACAAAATCCCGCCAATCCAATCCAAGGGCAGCAAAAGCAATCCTCACAAATTCTTCTACCGTGTGCTTTTCCCCAGTTGCGATAATAAAATCATCCGCTTCTGTATGCAGAACTATCCTGTGCATTGCATCAACATAATCCGGTGCAAATCCCCAGTCAACTTCTACGGACAGATCCCCCAGGATTAAACGGTTTTGAGGGTTTTTTTTGCAATTAATTGCACCTTTAACAATTTTTTGTGAGACAAATTGTTCACCCCGCAACCAGGATTCGTGATTATAGAGAATTCCCACAGAAGCAAAAACATGGTGTACGGAACGATACATCCTGCAGAGATGCAATCCGGACGTCTTAGTTATCCCATACACAGCCAGGGGATTAATTACAGAACTCTCATCCTGGGGCTCATCTATGGGCTTTCCAAAAATATGGGATGATGCTGCATAGAAGATTTTTGTATGGGGGGAGAATTGCCTGATCGCTTCTAAAAAATTAAATAAGGAAACGACATTCACGTCATAGCTTTGATGTAACAGATTTACCGGTTCTGCAACAGGATCCTGAGATGAATGATGGACTGCCGCCAGATGATAAATCTCATCCGGTTGTAACTTCTGAACTATGTGTGCAACTTCTTCAAAATTACAAATATCAAACGTTTTTGACCCATCCCAATCCTTGATATTTGTTATTATACTTCGTCTTCCTATTCCCAGAAGAGAATATTTTTTCCCTTCAAGAAGGTTGTAAAGAAAGGTGCCGTCCTGCCCTGTTGCCCCTACAATAATTGCGCTTGGCATCTTATCCGGACCCTGCTTCATAAAGAATTATACGATCTCCACTTCCGGCAATGGAAAGATAAACTTACCACCGGTTTTCAAAAATTCAGATTCCCTTTTCACAAATTCGGTTTTAAAATGCCAGGGAAGTACTAAAAAAAAATCTGGTTTTAATGCCCTTGCCTCATCCTCAGAAATGATTGGAATATTGTTACCCGGTGTTCGACTGCCCCATTTTTCAGGATTCCTTTCTGCAGCAGCGGTAATTAGCGATGAATCTATATCGAAATACTGGAGAAGCACATTTCCTTTTGTCGAGGCACCATACACAAATATTCGTTTTCCCTTGCCTTTTTCTGTTTTTAAGATTGTATTCAGCTTTATTTTAATTCTTTCAACCCTTTTGCAGAAATCGGTGTAGGGTTTTTTAGTATCCAGTTTCAGATTTTTTTCATCTGCAATGACTTTTTTCAGTATACTTGCATTTGGTGTATACCCTGAATCTTCGTGAGCAACATATAATTTGAAACTTCCACCATTTGTCAAATTGAGTTCAATATCTATGACTTTGAGATGATTTCTTTTTAGCATCCATTCGATTTGATGAAACGAATAATACTCCAGATGTTCATGACAGATTGTATCAAATGAATTCATTTCAAGCATTGTTGGCAAATAACTCTGTTCAAGGATCCATATCCCATCCTTATGTAAAATCTGTTGAATATTTTCAACAAATTCCATAGGTCTTTCAAGATCGTAGAACATTGCAATGGATGTGATAATTTTTGCTTTTTTATCGGGAAAAACTGATTGGAAATTGGACGCAGTAAAGAAATCGCTTACAAGACGGATACCATGAGGGTAATATTTTTTATATTGCTCCCCACCGGGATCCATGCCGATTCTTTGGAGATCTTGTTGGGTATAACTCTTCAATAGCGTTCCATCATTACATCCGATATCGAGCACGATATCATTTTTTTCAAGATGTACAATCTTTTGAGCTTTAATGACGATATCATTAAGATGATCACTCATTGTCTTGTTAATTCCAGAACGATATCCATAGTCACATTTATACAATTGATCCAGAGGTACGGAGTGTTTTAGCTGGACTAAACCGCACGCACCGGTTTTTTTTGAGTTGTCGCACTTGATTAATACCAGTGGGGCTGATGGAGGATCCGGATCATCCTTTTTTGGGAATCTCCCGGATAATACCTGATTTCCTAGATCAATAACAGTGATGAATTGATCATTTCCACAAATTCGACATTTTTGTATTTCACTGATTTGCATTATCTCACCAAAATTATTTTCAATTGTGTAACATTATTCGATGTTGGACGTAATAAACCAAAGCCCGTTTTGTTTTTTCGCTTGTGAAAGAGAACGATTACGAGGAACGCGGAACAAAAAGCAGGAACGGACCGCAGAAATGTTACCAAACTTATATCTTTTTTTAAAAGAATCAATTTTGGGAGTATTTAAAGGAAATTTATTCGAACTCAGAAAGAATACCAATGAATCGTTTGGAAGGAAAAACTGATTGCAAAATATCGTAAAAAGAGGGACAGTTGTGTCAATTAAAAAAGCATTGATAACAGGTATTACTGGTCAGGATGGTTCATATCTTGCCGATTTTCTATTAAGTAAAGGTTATGAAGTGCATGGGATCATAAGAAGAACCTCGTCGTTTAGTCGTCCGAGACTTGAGCATTTATATGTGGATCCAAGAGACCCTCATGCACGTTTGTTTCTTCATTATGGCGATCTTTCTGACTCTGAAACCATGTCACATATATTATACAACATTAAGCCCGACGAGGTGTACAATCTGGGTGCCCAAAGCCACGTCAGAGTCAGTTTTGACATCCCTGAATATACCGCAAACACAACGGCTCTGGGAACAACCCGCCTTTTAGAGATTGCACGAAGAAGCAACCAGAACATAAGGATTTACCAGGCATCCTCAAGTGAAATGTTCGGTTCAACACCACCCCCACAGGATGAAAACACAACATTCAGCCCGAGGAGCCCCTATGCCTGCGCCAAACTTTACGCATACTGGATGGTAAAAAATTACCGGGAAGGTTATAACCTGTTCGCATCAAATGGCATTTTATTCAATCATGAGTCTCCGAGAAGAGGGGAGACCTTTGTCACCAGGAAAATAACCTATAGTATCTCAAGAATTCTCACTAAAAAAGACCAGTATCTGTATCTGGGAAATCTTGATGCGAAACGAGACTGGGGTTATGCGCCTGAATACGTAGAAGCAATGTGGCAGATACTCCAGCAGGATTCCGCTGATGATTACGTGATTGGAACTGGCGAGTCGCATTCAGTCAGGGAATTTCTTGAACAGGCATTCGCCTATACTGGTCTAAATGTCGAAGATTATGTGAAAATTGACCCTGCATATTTCCGACCAACAGAAGTGGAAGTTCTCATTGCTGATCCGACAAAAGCCGAAAAGAAACTCAATTGGAAGCCGAAAATCAAATTCAATGATCTGGTAAAAATCATGGTGGATGCGGATATGCGAGCTGCAGGACTTGTGCCATTGGGCGAGGGGGATCAAATATTACGTAAAAAATTCCCTATAAGGTATTGGACTGCGGATTAAATTTTTTAATGTTACGCTAACGGTATAGGAGTTACGCACACCAGTTAGAGAGAAAAAGAATGCATATTTTGGATGTTTCGAATATTTGATGAACGCGGGTTTGGTTATCTCCCATTTGGCTTCATATAGTCGATATTCGACAGATCTTGTGACACGACCAATTATTTACAATTAAAAACGTAATTAACCGGTATAAGAAATACAGCCCGAAAATTGAGAGGAGCAAATCATGAAAGTAGGTATTTTATGTGGAGGATATGGAACCCGGATTCGTGACGTGGCAGAAAACATTCCCAAACCGATGATCCCCATCGGAGAATATCCCATTCTCTGGCATATCATGAAATATTATGCCACATGGGGTCATGATCATTTCGTACTCTGTTTAGGTCATAAGGGTGATATCATCCGTGATTTTTTTGCAAATTATCGGTCCCACACAATGGATTTTACCATTGATATGAGCGGGAAGACCCCTATAGAATATCATAACAAACAGATAGCAGAAAACTGGAAAGTAACGCTTGCCGAAACCGGACAGAATGCAAAGACCGGTGCAAGAATAAAACGCGTTATGAAATATTTCAAGGATGAGGACAATTTTATGCTGACCTATGGGGATGGGGTAGGCGATATCGATATCAAAAAACTCCTCACATTTCATAATAGTCATGGAAAAATTTTAACGGTTACTGGTGTGAGACCTCCGGGCCGATTCGGAGAACTCCAGTGTAATGATCACGGGCTTGTCACAGAGTTCAATGAAAAGCCTCAGACAACCGGAGGAAGAATTTCCGGGGGCTTTTTTGTCTGCCGGAATGAGATTTTCAATTACATAGATGACAGAGAAGACAATGTATTTGAGATGAACCCGCTCCGAGATCTTGTAACAGATGGCGAAATGATGGTCTTTAAGCATGATGGGTTCTGGCAACCGATGGATACTTCACGGGAATACCAGCTCCTCAACCAGATCTATGAACAAAAGAAAGCCCCCTGGGTGATCTGGTGAATACCGGTTACGAGTGCTTCCAGAATAAAAAAATACTGATAACCGGTGATACTGGTTTCAAAGGTTCGTGGCTGGCGTATTGGCTCCATCATCTCGGTGCAGTGGTATATGGATTTGCCCTGCCTCCTGAGAGAGAATATGATCATTACGCGGCGTCAGGCCTCGAAAAACTGATTCATCATACGGATGGGGATATAAGAGAGTTTAGCCAGATCAGGGATTTCATGGAAAAAATTCAACCGGAGTTCGTTTTTCATCTCGCCGCCCAACCCCTTGTAAGAAAATCCTATAATGAGCCGAAGCTTACCTTCGATACCAATGTTGGTGGAACCGTCAATATTCTTGAAGCAGTCAGGCTTACCCTATCGGTAAAAGTCCTGATAGCAGTAACCTCCGATAAATGTTATAAAAATAAAGAATGGTGCTGGGGATATCGTGAGAACGATGAACTGGGCGGCAAAGATCCCTACAGTGCTTCAAAAGCAACTGCCGAACTCGTATACTCTGCATATCAGGACTCTTTTTTCAACGCCCGACAGCAATTTGGGGCTGCAAGTGTCAGAGCAGGAAATGTCATCGGTGGAGGTGACTGGTCCACCGATCGGATTGTACCCGATTGCATCAGAGCACTTCAAAATAATAAACCAATTGAGTTAAGAAATCCCCATGCCACCAGACCCTGGCAGCACGTACTGGAACCGTTGTCCGGCTATCTTCTCCTTGCTTCATGCATGTATGAAAACCCAAAGAAGTTTCAAGGATCCTATAATTTTGGACCTGAAAGCCGGGAAATGCATACTGTACATGACGTTGCCAAGGAATTGATCTCTTTTTGGGGTGTCGGTGAAATTAAAATCACTAAAAGAGACACTGATCACCCGGAAGCAGGTCTTCTTCACCTGAATTGTGATAAGGCACATCACTTTCTGGGTTGGTATCCCAAATGGGGTTTTGAAAAAACTGTTGAGCAGACTGCAAACTGGTATAAATCCGTGAAAGGAGGAGAACGCGCGGAATCTGTCACCAGAAAACAGATTATTGAATATATGGAGAGTTGACAATGATCGAAGATGTTTTAGTTAAACCACTGCGGCAAATCCTTGACGAACGTGGCAAAATTATGCATATGATACGAAATGATGATCCGGATTTCATCAGTTTTGGCGAGATCTATTTCTCATCCATATATCCGGGGGTAGTCAAGGGATGGCATCTTCATAAGAAAATGACCTTGAATTACGCAGTACCGTACGGTACAATTAAACTCGTTCTCTATGATGATCGTAATTCCAGTAAGACCTGCGGAGAATTACAGGAAATTTTCCTTGGTCCTGAAAATTATTGTCTCGTTCAAATTCCGCCACTTGTCTGGAATGGGTTTAAAGGCATAGGAATCACCCCCTCAATTGTGGCAAACTGTTCAACAATTCCTCATGACCCGGATGAGATCGAACGGTTGGACCCCTGTGACAAGCGGATCGGATACAATTGGGATATACGGCACGGGTAAATCGGGATCTTCAGATCATGACGATAAAAAAGATCTTTGTCACCGGTGCAACGGGTTTTATCGGAAGGCACCTTGTGCACCGGTTGATTGCTGAAGGCTATTCAGTTGGCGCACTGGTACGGCCTGCGTCAGCATTCCCAAAAACCGGCAGAATCGAAGGTGTCTCTTTCTTCCAGGGGGATATACGGAATTACGAAGAGATCAAAACCGCATTTTCTGCATTCGAACCTGATACGATCATCCACCTTGCCACCTATTACGCGGTTATGCACCGGGCTGACGAGATTGGCGTGATGATAGATACGAACGTGAAAGGGACGACAAACCTTTTGGAAGCAGCAAAAGAGTCGGGTGCGGTAAAGCTATTCATCAACACCAGTTCAACTCAGGTATACGAACAGAAGAAACAGCGCCTTAAAGAGGAGGACGTGATCAAACCCCAGAGCCTATACGCGGTTACCAAACACTATGCAGAAGAGGCATGCAGCTACTATGCTGATGCTTTCCATCTACCTTGTGTCACACTCCGCTTGTTCCCTCCGTATGGACCTGGCGATCATGAACGGCGGCTCATCCCGTATGTAATCGGTAGCATTTTAAAAAACACCCCTCCCAACCTGACAACCGGAAAACAGGAATGGGATTTTGTCTATATCGATGACATTGTCAATGCTTATCAGGCTGTGTTAAAATCGTACCCATTCAAAGACGATCATGCCATCTTTAATATCGGCACGGGCGAGGCGGTTTCCATCCGTTCGTTTGTGGAAAAAATACGGGAGAACATTGGTTCAGATATTGACCTTTCCTGGGGATCGATTGCACACAGAGCAAACGAAGTCTGGTACAATTCGGCAGATATTAAAAAAGCAGAAACAGTGCTCCACTGGTCACCGGAAACGGGAATTGATGAGGGCATAAAAAAAACAGTTGCATGGTTTAAGGACTATTTCCAAAAAGAGCGGTGATGATGCAGTGCAGACTACATTCAGAAAGATGCGCCATTTCAATGCAATATCCGGAGAAATAAACCATGCCCGATGAGCTCCTTGTTTCCATCTGCATTCCAACTTATAACCGGGCAGGGATGATCGGCAGGGCGATTGAGAGCGCGCTGGGCCAGACCTATAGGAATATCGAGATAATTGTCGTTGACAATGCGTCTAGTGATAATACTGATGCGGTCGTTGCCTCATATGTCGATGAACGACTCACTTATGTAAAAAACGAGAGGAATCTTGGCCTGTTTGGGAATTTTAATCGTTGCATTGAGCTGGCGACCGGCAAATTCCTGCATATCCTTCACTCGGATGATTACATTGATCCGGATTTTACCGCACGGTGTGTAGCGTTTTTCCAGGAACACCCCTCTGTGGTCATGACATCGACCCGCGCACGCATTGTCGGTGATAGTTTTGAAAAAGATAGCGCATGCGATGATACCGATCTCGTATACCCGGCGCCGGATGGGTTCAGACGCCTTCTTGCCGCCCGCTCATTTATCGCTTGCCCGTCAGTTATGGTTCTCCGCGACATTTACCGGGAAGTGGGGCCATTTAGCCTGGAATATCCCTATTCATCAGATTTTTACCAGTGGCTTAAAATTGCGCGGAGTCATGATATCGGGTTTGTAAGCGGAGTCTGTGTATTTTACCGGCAGGGTGAGCACTCGGAAACGTTCCGGTTCCTGTTCTCATCCCCTCAGGGTTACCTGGATATGCTGAGGATTTTTATCCAGATCAAGATTGATCTGGGAAAAGAATTTGACCAGTACGCAATGGAGTTACTTGCAGCACAGCGACGTTTTATCTACGACTGCCTGTTTGCCGGTTTTACACGTGGGGATACTATGCCCGGCTTCTCCCCCGTGGTATTTGCCGGGCTCTCCTTTGCGTGCTGGACATTGGAAAAACCGGTTTCCTTACACCAGTGGTTTGGCAAACTCTTGGATCTCGTGGTCATACTGACGGCCGGATTACTGATGATCTGGTCTCCCACCCGCAGGATGGTAAGGGCACTGTTTTTTTCCCGGAGGGTAGGTTATTGATATGCACCCGTGTAATGGTGGAAAATGGTTTTAATGGCCGGTAATTTATTTTGCCGTGCTTCTGAAACTCAATAAACAGATACGTGACGATGCATTCAGAACCCTGAAAATCACATGGATACCCAAATAAATTTTTCATCCACAAAAAAGGAAGACTGATATTGATGCGTTCCCATCACCGGCAAATTATGGAAAAACCTGACATTCCTCATATACAGCAGATACTACTGTATTCAGATTTACGGTTCATAGGAGTTATCACCCCATGATCCTCTGCTTCATAGCCGACGGACGTAGCATCCACACCCAGCGCTGGGCGGAATACTTCGCACAACGGGGACACGAAGTCCACCTCATCACCTATGACCCGATGAGCCGGGATATCGAGGGGGTCAATGAACATATAATCACCTCCCGCTGGAAAAATCTCTACCTTTCCTTTATCCCCCGCCATATCGCAATAAAAAAACTTGTAAAAGAAATCAAGCCGGATCTTATCCACGCTCATTTCATCGCAAAGTATGGATTCCATCTCATTGGGTTAAATGTTCATCCTTCAGTTGTATCAGCATGGGGTGATGACATCCTCATCCTCCCAAAAAAGAGCCGGTTAATTCACCGGTATACAAAAAAAGTCCTTACCGGTGTTGATCTTGTATACGCTGTATCGCACAATATCAGTGACCACATCAGCGCAGATTTCAATATCCCGCCCGACAAAGTTCGCTATCTTCCGTTTGGTATTGACACAGATCTTTTCTTACCATTACCGGATAATAAAAATCGTAACAGGACCACGATTGAAATATTCTCCAACCGGGGATTCTTTCCGGTATATGATAATGAAACACTCATAAGAGGTTTTACCCTCGCGTATCAGACAAACAGCAGTCTCCGTCTAACCCTCAAAGGAGACGGTCCCGATGAGCAAAAAATCAGGGATCTCGTTTCCTCCCTTGGCATTTCTGATGTTGTTTCGTTTAAGAAAAAAACAGAATACAGCGAAGTCCCAAAAGACTACCGGAATGCGGATATTTTTGTCACGACTTCACTATCCGATGGAACCCCTGTCTCGATATTGGAAGCAATGGCAAGTTGTCTGCCCTGCATCGCCACTTCGGTCGGTGGAATTCCGGAATGGATAGATGATCAGAAATCCGGGATTCTTATCATGCCAGGTTCATCGGAAAGCGTTGCAGAAAGTATTCTCACATTAGCCGGAAATCCTGCATTCTGTAATCGACTGGGAATTGCAGCGCGCAAAACAATCGTTGAGCGCGGACAGTGGATCTCCCTGATGGCACAGGCAGAGAAAGATTATCAGGCACTCATCAAAACATATAGACAGGACAGATCATGAAATGGCAGGACAAACGGGTGCTGGTAACCGGCGCCGGAGGATTTATCGGCAGCCACCTTGTCGATGAGTTACTCCACAAAGGTGCAGAGGTCACAGCGTTCGTTCATTACAATGCCCGGAATGACTGGGGCATGCTCGAAGGGCGATATAACAATAAAACCCCAAACCTTACCGTGATAGCCGGGGATGTCACAGATTCCCTGTTTGTGAAAAAAGCCGTTTCTGAAAAAGAGTACGTATTCCATCTCGCCGCACTCATCGGAATCCCATATTCCTACGTAGCACCCGAGTCCTACATCAACACCAACATCAAAGGCACCCTCAATATTATGCAGGCCTGCCTTGATGCCGGTGTAGACCGCGTGGTGCATACATCAACCAGCGAAGTATACGGCACTGCACAATACACACCCATCGATGAAAAGCACCCCCTTCAGGGGCAGTCACCATACTCGGCAAGCAAAATCGGTGCAGATAAAATAGCAGAATCATTCTACTGCTCATTTGAACTTCCTGTCACTACAATCCGCCCGTTCAACACGTTCGGGCCCCGCCAGTCCACAAGAGCGGTTATCCCGACAATCATTACGCAGGCGCTTACATCTGATACCGTCAAACTCGGATCACTTACTCCGGTCCGTGATCTGACCTATGTGGCAGATACCGTCCAGGGATTCATCAGATTTGCCGAGAGCCAAAAAACCGTCGGAAAAACTGTCAACACCGGTTCCGGCCGTGGTGTGACCATAGGTGAACTTGCAGATATTATCGTCAGACAAGTGAACCCGGATGCCAAAATAATCTGCGAGCAGGAACGTATCCGCCCGGATAAAAGTGAAGTCATGCAACTTCTCTGTGACAACAGATATGCAAAGGAGCTTGCAGGCTGGGAACCTCAGTGTTCACTCGAAGATGGACTTTCCCTCACGATTGACTGGATGAAGGAGCATATTTCATCCTACAAAGCAGGACTTTACACAGTTTAGGGGGTATTCATGCAGGCAATTATTCTCGCTGGGGGAAAGGGACGAAGGCTGCTTCCCTATACAACCGTGCTTCCAAAACCCCTTATGCCGATTGGCGATTACCCGATTATCGAAGTAATTTTACGGCAACTCAAACGATGTGGTTTTAACAAGATTTGTATCTCCACAGGTTATCTCCATGAGTTGATTCACGCGTATCTGGACAGCAACAAAACGCTTGGACTCAAAATTGAGTATTCTCACGAAGAGACCCCCCTTGGTACGATCGGCCCGCTTCGCCTCATTGAAAATCTCGAGGATACATTTCTCGTCATGAATGGCGATATCTTAACAGATCTTGATTACAAAAAGCTCATTGAGTCTCACAAAAAACGGGGAGCCATTGCCACCGTTGCAACATACCAGCGGGATGTGAATATTGATTTCGGTGTTCTGGAACGAAACTCTGAACATAAGATCATCGCATTCAAAGAAAAACCAACATTCCATTTCGATGTCAGCATGGGCGTCTATGTCTTCTCCAAAAAGATCCTTAATTACGTTCCCGCAGACACTCCCTTCGGGTTTGACCAACTGATGTATGCCCTGATTGCAAAGAATGAGGAAGTGTACAGTTATCCCCATACCGGTTACTGGCTCGATATCGGAAGACCGGATGATTATGCACGCTCAATTGAAGAGTTTGAACGATATAAAGATCGATTCCTCCCATGAAAGTCCTCATCACCGGTGCATCCGGGTTCACCGGTAATCAGCTGATAAATCTCCTGTCCGCACAGGAGGATATCAGCATTGTTGGTGTTGCACGAGAACCTTGTGCGCTTTTTTCCCATCTGAATACGGTCTCCTGGGTTCCGGGAGATATTCTCAACAAAGATGCAATCGCAAAGACAGTCTCCCTAGTCAATCCTGATGCCATCATCCACCTTGCAGGAGCAAATCACGGATCTCTTCTGGATCTCCTAACGACAAACATAACAGGAACCCGGAATATTCTCGATGCTGCACTAAAGGGTAACCCTGACTGCCGCATCCTTGTCATCAGTTCATCTGCGGTCTATGGATATGCCGGAGAGAATGCCATCGCAGAAGACCAGCCATTAAAACCACTCACAGAGTATGGGCTCAGCAAGGCAACTCAGGACAATCTGTGCCA